>JAKLHB010000029.1 GCA_022710345.1 Planctomycetota bacterium | reverse complement strand
CATAATCTTTTCTAATAACCTTCTCAAGCCTTTTTTTGGATAATTTAATCCTGATCCTATTTCGCTTATTCTCTCTATCTTTTTATAATTCTTTGCTTTACAATATTGCTCCAATTCTTCTGCTTGCCTCTTCAAATCTTCTTTTTGATCGTGTCCACTCACACGACTATATAAGATTGTTTTCTTTTCTTCCCCATTTTCTGGAAATAATTCTTTAATATTATATCTTCTATGTCCGCCTAATGTTCTGTATTCTTTGAATTTTCCCTGTTGCGTCCAATTTCTTATCGTTTGTGTACTTACTCCAAAATATTTTGCTACTTTTCCTATTGCTATTCTGATTTCCATTTCTTTCTCCTATTTTTTATCATAGAATAGCAACTTTCCTTTCTTTTGCCAATCTAAATTTTAGATTTTTTTTATTTTTTGGCTGCAGCCGTCAACCCTATAAACGCTGAGCATGGACATCTGCGTTTTGATTGTTGCCAAACAGCGGATAGTCATGCTCAGCTTTACAAAATGATCATGCGCTCTGTGTTCGTGTTTTGTTTTATTCATTCGAAATTGTGGTCACCACTCGCATCTTAAAGAGTTGCACAAAGAGTAAAAAGACAGTGGGGATCACGACAAGGGTAAGCAAGGTGGAAATCAAAAGGCCGAAGATCATCACATAAGCCATGCCTTCCCAAAGTGGGCCGCCAAAGATGGCTAGGGGAACAAAGCCAGCAACAGTGGTCAAGGAGGTAATGAAAATAGGCCGCATGCGGATTTGGCCAGAGCAGATCAGGGCGGTTCTTAGGGGCATTCCTTGGGCTGCTGCATTTTCAATAAAATCTAGCAATAAGATTGCGTTGTTCACGACAACACCGCAGAGAGAAACCATCCCTAAGATAGGCATAAATCCAAGAGGCCAGCCTGAAATCCAGAGTCCTAACAAGGCACCGACCACAGACAAAGGCATGGTGACAAAAATAATCAATGATTTTAAGAAGGAGTTAAATTGGAAGATCAATGGCAGTAGAATGAGCACCAACGCAATTTGCAAGGCATTGATTACATCGCCTTGGGATTTCTGGGTTTCTTCAAATTCACCGCCGACTTCAATGGTATATCCTGGCGGCAATAGAATTTCACGATGCAAGATGGGCATCACTTGGGCAATGATTTTGCTAGTTAAATAGCCTTCTTTGAGAAAGGAGCGGACTTCGATCGTTCGTATGAGGTTGCGGCGCTGGATGAGTGACATTTGCCATGTTGGAGTTACTTTGGCAATGGCATTCAAAGGCACTTTACCACGCTGTCCTTCGACATATAGGTAATCTAAGTATTCCAGATTACGTCGTTGCTCTGGCTTCACACGAATCACAACCCCAATTTCATGTCGTCCTTCTCGGTATGTGGTCAATTGGATGCCATTGAAATAGCCATATAAAGTGTTGGCAATGCCAATATGGCTGACTCCTGCAAGGTTGGCTGCATCTTCAGACACATCCACAGCCAATTGATAAGATTGGCTTCCCCAACTGTTATGCACCACATCTGTACCTGGAATTTTTTCAAGTCGAGCTTCTACTTCTTTGGCAAAGTGTAACAAAAGCTGTGGATCTTGGCCGCGAATGCGAATATTGACAGGGGTATCCAAAGGCGGCCCCATATCTAATGGCCGAATTACAATTTGTGCGCCTACAATTTTCAGAAGCTCAGGCTTAATATCATCCATCAGGCCTTGGGAATACCATTTGGAATGTGTATTCACCATAATTAAGGCAAAATAAGGCTTAGGTGGTTGTGGTTTAATAGATAGGAAAAATCTAGGGCCACTCAGCCCAATGTATGCGATGGAATTTTTCAATCTATGGATTGTTTTACCGTTTTCTTTGATCGTGCTATGCTTGAGCAAAATATCTTCAACCTGCGCTACCACTCGATCTGTTTGCGCAATCGAAGAGCCTGCTGGAAGATTAATTTCAACCACAAATTGGTTGCGCAATCCTTTTGGGAAAAATGCGGTCCCAATCACAGGAACCAGGCATAAGCTTGCACAAAAAATGACCAATGCTAAAAATAAGAGCAAAAATTGATGGTCTAATGACCAGCCAATCAATCGGCCATACCAACCTAAAATACCTTTTTGAATTGGTTCGTGTGGCAATAATTCAGGGTTTCCTTTTTTATTTGGATCTGCTTCTGAAAGCATGAGATAGCACATCATAGGTGTGATGGTCATGGCTACAAATAGGCTGATCATCAAAGTCGAGGAAACCATAATCGGGAGGCTGCGAATATAGTCACCTGTATCCCCAGGAATGGTGAGCATGGGTAAAAACGCGGCAACTGTTGTCAACGTGGAATTGAGCACAGGAATAAATAATTCATTGGCACCTTTCCAGCAAGCTTCTTTTTTAGGCACTCCAAGGGAAATGAGCCGGATCACATTATCGCTAATCACCACAGCATTATCCACAAGCATTCCCAGTGCAATGATTAAAGCTGCAATGGAGCATTGCTCCAAATCTACATGGAACAAACTCATGGTGCCAATGCCTGTGATCATGGACAATGGAATGGCTGCTGCCATAATCATTGAGCCACGGAAGCCAATCATCAATAAGGCCACCAAAACAACAATGATAATGGCTTCCCAAAGGTTTTGAATGAATTCATTGACAGATTCATCCACACGGCTTGGGATATCGCTCACCACTTCCAAATGTAAATCTGGAGGCAAAATTGTTTGGCTAATTTCTCGAATTTTCTTGCGGACTAAGTTCCCTAATTCAACCACATTATAGCCAGACCGCATGCTAAAACTCAGGATCACGCATGGGCAGCGTTTGTCTTTGCCTATATAATCTGGTGAGCAAAAGCGAGTATATTTGCTTGGCGGTTCCTCATATCGGCGAGAAATGGTAAAATTGAGCTCGCCTAAATGAATGGGCGAGCCATTTTGAACCCCAACAAGCACGGATTTGATTTGCTCAGGGCTTAAAAATTCACCAGAAGGCTTGATGGTGTAATCATGGTTTGGGGTGGAGATGACTCCGCCTGGTGCAACGATATTCCGGCCTTGTAAGATTTGTGCCAATTGCTGTGCACTGATGGCCAATTGGCCCCATTCACGGGCATCTGCTTCAATATACACCACTTCTTGTTGTAAGCCGTATTTTTCAATTTTGCCGACCATTGGGATTGCCTGGATGATGTCTTCTACTTCTTTCAAAAAATCATCCATCTGCCGCATGGTGTAAGGATAGGCAATTTTCGTTTGCCCAGGCATGGGCGATTGATACATCGCAAGCAGCATGACTGCAACATCGCCAAAGTCTGTATCAAAATTGGGAGTTAAGCATCCTTCTGGCAAAGTAGGCTGGACACGCGCTAATTTAGCCCGAATTTTTGTCCATACAGTTTCTACATCATCTACGCTTTGCAATACTTTAATGATGATGGAAGATAAGCCTACTCTGGAGTCTGACTTAATCTCATCTACTTCTGCAACTTCTTTGATCGCCATTTCCAGGGGGCGTGTGACAAGCTGCTCAATTTTATCCACTTCTGCACCAGGCCAAATTGTGACGAGCTGAGCAGCTCGGATCACGATCTCTGGATCTTCTCTGCGTGACATTGTGTAATACGTCACAATGCCCCAGATTAAAAATACCAGCATGACTGCAATGCTGATGGCGCGACGTTCCATGCAAAATTTAGGAACGTTCATTGCTGAACCTCCTGCCTGGAGGCTATGACTGGGTCTTGATCCTTGAGGTAATGGGCACCCATGGTGATGATTTCTTGATTTTCCAAAGATTCTTTTGCTTCAATTCTACGGTATTCACGGAAAGTTTGATGCACCGTGACTGCCAATTTTCGGGCTTTATTTTGTTGATGCAGGAAAATATAGTGGCCTTGATCATCGCTCATGATCGCTGAAACTGGAGCATAGACACCTGGTGGATATTCATCTAAGTCAAATAAAACTTGAACCAAGTCTCCTGGCCGAATCATCCAATCCATAGGAAGATATTCAACCTCTAGCCCATCGGTTAGATTGGGGAAATCGCTACGCAAAGTAACCATCTTAACTTCTAAGTCTTTTGCATTTAATATTTCTCGATAGTCTTTTTCAACAAAACTTTGGCATTTGTCTCCTAGTTCAAATCGGACTCGTTGGACAATGCATTTTTGAGGCCGAAGTTTTTCATCTCCCAATTTTACTTTCTTCAGTGCCCATGCATAGTAACCTTGCTGATCCTTTAGAATGCTTCGAGTCCAGATCATTAACGACTTTCTTGAATTGCAATCCCATACCATTGCGATATCAGATTTTTTCAGAGGTTTTTTATTTTCTTGATATTCTCCACCTCTAGGTGTGAGGATGCGATTTCTGCCCATACAACTAATTTTGTATGTCCGCGTGCCAGGATCAGCCACCACAGATTTTTTTTCGACCAGTCCTTTCACTGCTTCGCCATTGATTGTGCTAGGGTATAGCAATACAGGATCACCAGGCTGAATATTTCTAGCCATTTCAGCAGACACAGAAACTTCAATATGAATAGGATCCATCATGGTCACTACGACCACAGGCTGGCCAGCCCCAATCACAGCTCCTCTGGTCACTAAACGCGAGGAAATAACCCCAGAAAATGGTGTCCGCAGTATGCAATCATCCAGGTTGCGTGTAGCCACGTCCAATTGAGCTTTTGCCCGTTGAATGCCAGCTTGGGCAACTTTCAATTGAGAGACTTTACTTTGAATTGAAGCCTGAAGTTTTTCTAATAATGCCTGGGCAGATGCTAATTCTTTTTCCTTAGCGATGATATTGCCCTTAACTTGGTTATAGACAGATTGTGCAGAATCCAATTGATTTTGCGCTTGATCAAAGGATTGCTTTGTCCCAGCATTTCGTTCATACAATTCCTTGGCTCTTCCATATTCTTGTTTGGCTAGCGTCAATTGGGATTCTACTCTGGTCAATTCATTGCGAAGCACCTGTTCTAGGGTAACTTTGAGAGCTGATATTTGTTCTTCTGCTGAACGAATGTCTTGCGGAGTCAGACGATTGATATCAATTTCAATGGCATTTGCTTCTGATGTAGCCGCATCAAATTGTGCTTTTGCCATTCGCACATCTGCATCATAGCGGCTGGTTTCCAAAGCAGCGACTTCTTCACCTACAATATCGAATGCTCCATCTTGACGTGGTGTATGAAATATGTCAACATCGGTATTTTCATCCGAGACATCTATCAGTCGGCCTTTGACTTCAAAAGCAAGGCTTTCCTGCCTCCAGGCTTTGGCTGAACCTGTGAGGCGTAAATTGTGAGTTGGGTCAATTTTTTGCAATTTGATCACTTTGACCGGCCGATTGTATATGGTGTCAGATGATGCAGTCTCCTTGCATCCGCAGACCAAAAATATGAGCAGTATCAATAACAGCCAATGGATCTTTAATTTCATGGATTTCTCCTGCTTATTTTTGACGGAAATTTTCTTGAAGTTTGCGGACTTTTTCTAAAAATTCCTTGGAATATAATCTGCCAACTTGACGATCCGCAATGCGGGTACTGAAAGCTTGGGTTTCTTTTACCCATTCAACATCTGGTGGCACTTTGACCATTTTGTATGTATCTGTGAGTTCTTGTTGAGAAGTTTCATTATCTTGATCAATTTTTTTCCCTAATTCACGGAAATGTTTGCGGCAAATATCCTTGAAAAGGCCACGATATGCAGGTGGAATTTTCTCATAAGCAGCTTTGCTGATAATGACAGCGCCAATGGGATTTTCAATGGGCAAATCAGTCCAATACTTCATCCCAGGATGCCATTGAACAGCCAAAAGTCCATAAGGAGAATTATACACACAATTGACCATGCCAGTTTGCAGTGCCGGAAGCACACCGCTTGTGCCAAGCGGCACACCGCTGGCTTGTAGCTCTCGGAAACAGTCTTCCATCAAAGGATCACCTGGATAAATCCAAGGTTTGGTGTTGCGAAAATCTTGCACATTGCGCACCGGGTCTTTGGAGTAAATATACGCAAAGCCAGCATACGCCCAGCCTAAAACAATGAAATTTGATTTTTCGAGATCAGACTCGATTTCTGCGCGGATTTGTTTAAAGACTTCTTTCCATTCATCTAAAGAACGGAACATGTAGGGAATTTCCATGATTCTAAGTCGTGACGAAAATTCACTCATAGCCGCTGCTGATAAGCCTGCACCATCCAACTGGCCGGCCCTGATTTTCGCAAGCATTGCTTGATTTTCACCCAATACCCCGCCAGGGTAAATGATGAATTTAACACCAATTTTTCGGCATTCTTGATCAATATCTTTAATGCATTTTATCCAAGAAGAGCCTTCTGGAACAATGGTAGCAATTTTGAGCGTAACTTGTTGAGCAGTTGCACATAAGCAACTAATTCCTAGAATCACACATAAAAACCAATCATTCCATCTCATGCTTGTACCTTTCTAAATTTACAAAATATATTCCAAAATCCAAAACTAGCTAATAATTCTAAATACGGCATGATAGGCATGCGATACCGTACAGAACCTAGAAAAAAAACATGCAAAAGTCCAAAGTATAAAACAGGGAGTAGCAAAAATAAGGTAACACGTCGAGGTGCACAGAATATTCCCCACAGGGATCCGAGATAGATAAGGGTCGTGAAAACAACGATTCCCCAGTTCACGGCATGGTTTTGTAGCGCTGGATAATTCAGACTTACGTTCCAAAACCTGCGTAGCTTTTCAATGGCCAATGACAAAGTATGAGCCGGATGCTCCAGCATATACTGAATTGTCCACCGTGTGAGGTATCGGTCTTTCGCTGGCTCACTCATGCCGTCTGTCTCTTTAGGCAGCGTCATGTTGAGGATATTGGGGCCACCTGTGGCTCCTGGTCCTAATGCTTCATAGAGATTCACGCCACCTTTGGTCGTCACCCATACCCAGGAACCCGTCACATACTGGTTCCTCATGGCCCAAGGGCAAAGCATGCAAAATAGTCCCAGGCATAAACAGCACATACGGATGATTTTTTTTGTATAAGAAATTTGCTGCATTCCAATCCACAGGATGAGCCAGACAACAAAGCCCAGTAGAGCATCCCTGCATAAACATCCTAATCCTAGCACAATTCCAATGAAGTACCATTGACCTGAGCTATGCTGCTTGGTGTTGATATAAACCAGGTACATTAACCCAAGCAAAATTTGGGTAAAAAATAGCTCGGTTAAAATCAATCCACCAAACCCGATCAGCAGTGGATCAATGGCTATGAAAAATGCAGCCACCAAAGACATGGTATGCTTTTGAGAAATTTTGAAGCTTAGCCAATATTGTAGCCAGATTCCTAGGATTCCTATTAGAGCTTGCAAGCATCGAACTTCTATAATCCCTAGGCCAAAACTATAGCACAAGGCTAGGAAAAATGGATATAATGGTGGCCGTACTGCTGGAAATTCTGGGGAACTCATCAGGCCATGACCTGCAAGAAAATTCATGGCCATCTGATGATATTCCACAGAATCTGGAAAAAGAAAATGTTCAGAAAGAAACAAAGCTAGGCTCAAACGCAGGAATAGGCCGAATGCCATGATTCCTAGGAGCCATTGATACCTTGCCATCGGCTAGTCCATTTCGACACGCGCAATATAAATTTGATCAGGGTCAACGCCGGCTTTTCCACTAAAATATTCAGTTTGATAGCCAATACCCTGTGTGCTTGACTGAGTGGACCAATATTTGATACCATTGCGGTTGCCCATTGCATCGTAGGTCCAATTGATGAAGATCACCGAATGACCTGATCCACTCACGCGCCAAAACTGTACAAAATCGCCAGCTTGCGCTTGGGCCAAAGGAATGGCTTTCCCCATTTGATGACTGACAATGGCATTTTGCAAAGTTTTTCGATTTCCATCTGCTCCAAACCATTGCTTGCGAAAATTTAACAACTGATAAGGATCCATATTTTGGATAATGAATGGTTTATCATGGCTTTGGCAATATTTTTCATAAGCACGGAAAAAAACTTCAAATGTCAGTCCACAGCAATAGCAACGTCCAAATGGATCACCGATGCTGAACAATGTATCCCGATAAAATAAGTCTCGGGTATTGCCTGCCCATGATCCACTCGATGGCCAATAATATGCGTGCGTCCCATTTGTGGGGTATGTCTTCAGCATAGCCACCACGGATGCATTTAGGCTCTCTTGTGCAAGAACGCCACTCATGCAGCAAACGGTTATACAAAACAAGATAAAAAATTTCATAAATTTTGTGCGAAGTGAGACAAGCGTCTGGAAAATCTCAGACGCAAGTTGTTCGCTCTCCTTATTTTTTTTGCCTGAAGATTCCATAACCCATTGAACCAGCAATTAATAACAAAATCCAAACGCTGGGTTCTGGCACAATCATAGTGTAAAACATAACGTTATCAATACCAATCGGATCGCCTGCTGCAGGAACGATTTCCAATGTTTTAATATCCGCAGAACCTCTTTTGAATCCAACAAACGTGGAAAATCCGCCGCCAGGTGAACTGACTGGCACAGCCATAGTCTCTAAGATATTGCCATTAATGTCCTTAGCAATAGCCTGAATTCCACTGTAGTTTGGGTCAAAAATCCCAACACCACATTCAGAAACAAGGCTGGTGAATACCATGGTGTAGGTAACAATGCCAAATCCTAACCATTTGCCTTCAAAAATCCCAGTCCATTGGGTATAGCCTTGGTTTTGTACAGAAGTAGCGCTACTCGAAGAAATCGTTACTCCTGTTGTACTTAGAGGTGTATACGTGCCTGTTGCAAAAGTATCGAACGTGATTTTTACTGCTGCAGCATTTAAAGCACTTGGAGTTGAAATAGAAGTACTTTGCACATAAGTTAGCAAAGCGAAAGAAAATAAGATAAAAAATAGAATTTTGTTCGCCATTTGTGGCCTCCTTTGCTAAAATAATTGTAATTGTAATCTTTTATTTTATCATGCTTATTAGAGTATCTCTACAAAATTTTGCTTGCGCAGAGGTTTTTTTATGAAAATTGGTACTGTGCAAATTCATGGCAAGACGATCTTAGCACCTATGGCAGAATATACGAATTACCCTTTTCGTGTTTTGGCCAAAGAATTTGGTGTCAGCCTTGTTTACACAGAAATGACCATGGCCAAAGACATAGCAAAAAAAGATCGTCGAGAACTGCGGCTACTGTATACAAAACCCAATGAATCGCCTGTGATTGCCCAAATATGTGGTAGAGACCTGGAGTGTATCACCACTACTGCTAAAATAATAGAGGGCATGGGGTTTTTGATCATTGATTTCAATTTATGCTGCCCCATTGCTCGAATCTTGAAGCAAAAGGCAGGAGCAGGGCTTTTAGCTGAGCCGAATGAAGTAGGACGTTTAGTGCAAGGGCTGGTACAGGCAACATCCCTTCCAATCACTGTAAAAATCTTGAGTGGTATGACACTGGAAAACCCAAACTGCTTAGAAATTGGCAAAATTTGCGAAAGTTCGGGTGCAGCCGCAATTGCACTCCATCCTCGGCCAGTGTCAGAGCCGTATATTGGACCAGCCGATTGGTCTTTGATTCAAAAGCTCAAGCAAACAGTGAAAATTCCTGTGATTGGGACCGGAGATATTCGTCAACCTACGGATGTTTTAAAGATGCTCGAAGCCACAGGATGCGATGCTGTGATGGTAGCGCGTGGTGCATTGGGCAGGCCTTGGATATTTCGAGATGCAAATCACTTGATCAATACCGGAACAGCGCACCCAAGCGCAATGACCGCAGATAAAATCAAGCAGGTGATGATGCGCCATTTCAAGCTACTCAAGGATTTTGCAGGCGATTCAGCGGCCATGCTTCTGAGAAGGCATCTTCCATATTACGCACGGTATATGGGACAAGAAGATACTTTTGGCAAAGCAATCCGCAACATTCGCACGAATAAAGAATTTGAAGAATCTGTACGAACTTGGTTATAAAGGAATCAAATTGTGTCTATTTCTAAAATCCAAATCATCTTCGCCACTATAATTGCAGTCCTATTGGCTGAGCTGCATTTCATTTTGATTCACTATACTTCTTGGTTGCCTAGCTCGGATCCTTTATTTACCTGGCAACAATGGCATATTGATGTCAATACTTTGTTGATTTTGGGCATCACCTGGACTGGTACATGGCTTTTTTGCCGCACAAAACAAGTGTATAACCAGATTTTATTGGCCATGATTACAGGGGCCTTGTTGGGTGCCCTGTTTGGTCCTGTTGTAACAGGCTGGATTAGCCCATTGGGAACTATTTTCATTCGTTTGCTCAAGATGATCATTGTGCCTTTGGTTTTTGCTTCGCTCATTCTTGGAATTTTAAGCCTGGGTGATGTGAAGAAAATCGGCCGTATTGGAGTGAAGACAATCACGTATTTTATTGTCACAACCATGCTGGCTATTTTGATTGGCTTGTTGCTCGCCAATATGATCTGCCCGGGTAAATATATTGCCACTGAAGAACGGGAAAAATATGAAAAGATGTACCAAGATCAAGTCAAAAAAAGCACACAGCCAGTAGAATTTAACCTTAGCAAAATGTTGATCAACACAGTCCCGACCAATCCATTGGATGCTATGGTCAAGAGCGACATGCTAGCGATCATTTTTTTTGCCATGTTTTTTGGCATTGCGCTCACAACCATTGCACCAGAAAAACAAGCGATCCTCACCAAAGCATTCGAAGGGATCAATGACACTATGATCCAAATGGTGCTCTGGATTATGAAAATTGCGCCCATTGGTGTATTTTGCCTCATGGCCGATACCAGCTCGCAAACAGGCTTATCTTTTCTCAATGCTCTGTTAGTGTATATCTTGGTTGTACTTACAGGATATGCTTTGCAAGTGGTGGTCGTATATGGCTCATTCCTGCGCATTTTAGCCAAAGTAGGGCTCTGGGAATTTTTGCGTAAAGTTTGGGCCGTGGAAATGGTGGCATTTTCTACCAGCAGCAGCTCTGCCACATTGCCTCTCACCCTACGATGTGCAGATGAAGAATTCCATATCCCCAAGGAAATTGGTGGCTTTGTGATTTCCCTAGGTGCAACCATCAACATGAATGGCACAGCCTTGTATCTAGGCGTTGCCACCTTGTTCATTGCCCAAGTGTTCCAGGTGCCCTTGGATTGGTCACAACAAGCCGCGATCTTGATCGTTGCCACTGTATCCGCGATTGGCACCCCTGGTATTCCAGGCGGCAGTATTGTGTTCCTAAGCTTAATCTTGGAAATGGTGCATATTCCTGCTCTTGGCATTGCATTGGTCTTTGGCGTGGATCGCATTTTAGACATGTTCCGTACCACCATCAATGTCATGGGCGATGTCACAGCCGCTTTGGTAGTTCGAGCCAGTGAGGAAAAAAGAAACAAGGCAATGCAGTAGATGACAGAGCAAAGTTTAGCTATGTGATTATAGTTATGCAAAGCGATTAGCTGCGCGGCTTTTATGAATACTAACATAGTACAAAGAATTGTGTTATGCTCATACATAAAGCCGGCAGCTACAGATCATTATTATGCGATGAGCAAATGCAATTGTAACTGAACGACAACATTTTGGAGTCAGGAAAGAATATGCTGCAATCTATCCAGTTTCGCAATTTTAAGGTACTCCAACAAGAACTACGAGCAGCGTGTGCAAACCGGCAATACATTTTTGGAGGTAAATACGTATGAAAATGCGCAAATCATTCTAGATATTCTTCTCGATATGGCTCATGTGTGCTGCTGCTCATGCAGAGATCACGGGCATCAACGAAGCATTGGAAGCGATGGAAAAGACAGGAGATGTTTCAGAAAACGGGCTTAAGATGATGTGTGAAATGCTGGTGGATGTGAAATGTAGCCTCAAAGAAGCGGTAGAGCAAGGCTATGGCCCAATATTAGAGAAAAAACACAAAATAGCAAAAACAATCTTTGAACGATTGGCGGCGTGGTTGGCGAAAACGCCGAATCATTGGACTAGAATAGACCCGTATGTAAAGGCAATGCCAGAAGGAATCCAATATTGCTTTGTGGATGCAGTGATTGAAACAACAGAGGAAGAAAAACATATAGAACTATGGCAGCAAAGCCGATTGTCGAAAGATTTAAAACTATACATGGGATTGGTATTAGCCGGCTTAGGCAAAGAAGATATGCAGGAACAATTGCTCAAAGACGCAGCACCTGGAACTCTAATATGGCTGCCATTGTACGAAAAAGCATTGCTATCTGGCCATGAAACATTGATCGCCCTTGCACAAAAGAGAATTTTGGAGATCGTGGAACCAGGCCAAGCCACTGATGCGGTAACTCAGCCGTCTCAGGGAGAAATGCAAGATATAATCACGAACTGGCTGCTATGGCAATTGCAGAAAAAACCAGCAGAAAGCAAAGCCATCTTAGGAGCATTGCTGCAAAAGCAATCCGATCCATCATGGATTGGGTATTTGCTGCGTGTTTATCCTAAATTATCCAGTGAATCCAAGGCCAAGGTATTGGAATGGTTGGCCAAACAAAATCCAGATTATGCTCTTCCCGAAATATTCCAATGTTTGAAGCAATGGGGATATACCAGAGAACCAGAGCTTACCTCCCATTTTTTCAATCAGCCTTTTTTGAAGCAAGTGAATCCATTGCCAGGCCTTTGTGGTCGAAAGCCAGAAGAATACGAAGTCTTGATCCAGGCAAAGCAGATAAACTTTAACGGAATCATCGCCGGCTATTTGAGCATCAGACATACCAGTAAAGAAGCATTATTAGCTAGCAATGTGTGGACACAAACAAATGTGTATGGCTATCTCGGACACAGCCGAGTAGCTTCAACATACTTGATTCCGAAATACGATGGGTTTGCCTATCTCAAGACAGCAACGTATTCCTGTGGAGAAATCACAAATACAGTGTTGGAATACCGCCATCTACAAACTGGCATGGAATTTGTATTCATCCCCGGAGGCACATTCACCATGGGCAGTCCAAGCACTGAAGCTGGCCAAGACTCAAATGAAACCCAGCATCAGGTCACTCTATCGCCCTATTTAATGAGCAAAACTGAAGTCACACAGGATGTATGGGAAAAAATAATGGGCCGTAATCCATCGAATTTCAAAGGTCCAGATCGTCCTGTGGAGTGCGTATCATGGCATGACTGCATGACGTTTTGCGAAAAAACTGGATTAACCCTGCCTACAGAAGCCCAATGGGAATTCGCCTGTAGAGCTGGTACACAAAGCGCCTATTATTTTGGAGAAAATAGCGAAGCCATTGCAGACTACGCTTGGCATGATGAGAATGCAGGCCGTCAAACCCATCCTGTGCAGCAAAAGAAACCAAATGCTTATGGCTTATATGATACTTATGGAAATGTTTGGGAATGGTGCCAAGATTGGTACGGGCCATATCCTACTGATCCTGTGGTAAATCCAGTCGGCCCAAATAGAACCTTTGATCGAGTCCTTCGAGGCGGCTCTTGGGGATACAGCCTGGCTACGTGTCGCTCTGCAGACCGCAGTTACTGGAACCCAGAGGGAAAAGACTATGACCTTGGATTTCGACTTTGTTTTGGATTAAGCAAATCAGATCAATAAGGAACAATAGAGTTGATTTGCAGTAAGCAATAACAATGATTGCTTGCCAGAAATAGTAATGATTTACAGCTTTGTAGATGTCAAAATAACAGGAGGCAGTTCAATGGTTCGATACATCATCGTCAGTATCGTCAGTGGAATCTTGTTTGGTATTCTGGATGGGTTAATACATGCTAATCCTTTAGCCCAAAGCCTCTATGAGGTTTATAAGCCAATCGCAAGAACATCTATTGATCCTATCACAGGCATCGTGATTGATCTTGTATATGGATTCATTATGGCTGGTGTATTTCAGCTTCTTTATCAAAGCCTTCCCGGCAAAGCCGCACTTGTCAAAGGACTAAGCTATGCCTTGCTGGTATGGTTTTTCCGTGTGGTGATGTACACAGCCTCTCAGTGGGTGATGTTCAATGTACCTGGCGAAACATTACTCTATTCCATGATCGCAGGGTTGGGTGAGATGCTGATTCTTGGTGTGTTTTATGGATTGACCTTGCGACAGATGAAATGAGTTGAATGACTAGCCAAAATAGCCTGCTGCAATTGGTGGAAGTGTGCAACCTTTTGTTGAGCGCGATTGTGTGCCAATTCAGCAGCGCCCCAGAAAACTTCCAAAGGCAATTTACGTTCTTAGCAGTGTTGCTTTGCAGGCCTAAAAGTAAGCAAAGCGTCTGCTGCAATTGGCGGAAGTGTGCAACCTTTTTTAAATTGCCATTATAATCAAAAATTAGGTTAGGGGATTTAATTATGTCTTTTTTTAAACTGATCGCTACATTATCGTTTTTCTTACTTTTTCTTGGACTTTCTGCACAGGAAGAAAGTCGGGATGTAACGGTTACTGAACTTCTCAATCCAGTATCCGAAAATAAAGAAGAAGCCATCCAAAAAGCTATAACAGAAGCAGTAGACCAAGTAGCGAAGGAAATCATTTTTTCGGATTCTACCATTCCTGAAACGTACAAAGAACCAATTCGGCGCACCATCTCCTTTGATGCAAAAAGTTTTGTTATACAATATGAGGTTTTGAGTACATCGCCTTTATTGGAATTCTTGCAATTCAAAAGTATCACTGTAAAGACATCTATCTCTGTCTCCAAAATAAAACAAGCCATCCCACAATATACCAAGCATCTGGATCGCCGGTTGGAGCTGGTTTATCAAATCCATCTAGCGCCTGCTGCTGAGAAGATTCTGCCTCCGCCAAATTTAACAGTGGAAATCCAAAATATGATCAAGTATCTCAAAGATGAAGAATGGCTGGAGGATGCAGAGGTCGAAATCCGTGAAAATCAATGTACCTTTTCTTTTTTAATGCTAGTTTCTCCTAAACGGATAGAAGATTTTAAGAGCATGATGAAGCCTTGCACGTTCGAATTCCGTCTAGTTGCTTCTGCCCAAAGCGGGGGAATGATACCTGATGAGGAACGAATGCATTATCAAAAAGCCAAAGAACAAGGAAAAGAAGCTTTGGCAAGCTACGAAAAACGACTTTTTGAAAAAGGCTTTGCATGGCTACCTGCTAAGGATACAATTTTTCCGGACTATTTGATATGGTATAAAGATGGCTATGATATTACCAACTACAATTTTGCCCGATTCTATACAACGGCAGATGAGTATGGAAGCAAAACAATCGGCTTTGAAATAAAAGATGAGTACAAAGCAAAGTTTTATGAAATGACGGTGAAATATAAAGGAGAAAGCCTGGCGATTCTATTCAATTCCAAGGTTATTAGCGCTCCTAAAATTCAGTCTCCTATCCCTGGCACCGGTGTGCTGACAGGGTTTCAGCCGGATGAAGCCAATCAATTGATCAATGGACTTAATATCAAGTTCCCGTTGCTCCAAATAGAATTGATTTCTGAAAGGATCATAGGGACTCAGAAAAATCAGTAGTATGAATGCAC
The DNA here is from genome assembly GCA_022710345.1 of Planctomycetota bacterium. Classification (GTDB taxonomy): domain Bacteria; phylum Planctomycetota; class Uabimicrobiia; order Uabimicrobiales; family JABWCH01; genus JAKLHB01. The sequence continues at coordinate 7,284 of JAKLHB010000029.1, read as the reverse complement.
TGTAGAATCATTTGCGTTCAATCACACCCAGCATAGGCAGTGTGATTGACGCTAGCAATCGCGAGCTTGATACAGCTTGGAAGTCTTGTAGAGTTTTGTGCAATGTAAAATTGCTGTATTCTGTTCAAGTGTCCTTGTGTTTTGCGAAAAAAGGAAACAGTTTATGCAGTTTACTCTTAATAGCTTTAAAAAGCACGGTATATTTTGTATTCCATCAATTTCAAACCATTCTTTGATTCTGATTGCCTGCTTTGTGTCCCTAATTCTTGCCTTCGGCGAGATGCAGCCATGGCCTCATGTTGCTCTTTCCAAAGATGGTACCCCAATTGCATACGAAATCTATGGCACAGGAGAGCCGACCCTTATCTTTGTGCATGGCTGGAGCTGCGATGCTCGCTACTGGCGTGCCCAGGTACCTGTATTTTCGCAGAAGTATCGTATGGCGGTCCTTGATCTTGCCGGCCATGGGCATTCTGGAATGCAACGCAGTACCTATACCATGGCTGCTTTTGGAGAGGATGTGCGTGCAGTGGCAGAAGCAATGAACAGCCATAATATCATCCTGATCGGCCATTCAATGGGTGGGTCCGTGATTGCTGAGGCAGCTAAGCTCATACCTGACCGCGTCATCGGCCTGATTGGCATAGATACGCTGGAGGACATAGAGTATCCATTGACTCAAGAAGTGCTCAATCAAATGGTCGCTCCTTTGGAGAAAGATTTTCGAACCGGAAGCCAGCAGTTCGTCGCGACGATGTTCTCACCTAAGACCGACCCACAACTACGCGAATGGATTCTCGCAGATATGTCCTCTGCTCCGCCTGCTGTTGCCTTGAGTGCAATGAAGGAAATGCTATCACAGTACATCACCGGAGAACTAGCAAGAAACTTTGATCAGATCCGCATCCCTGTCATAGATGTCAATGCAGATATGTGGCCTATCAACTATGAAGCAAACCGTAGGCATATGCTCTCCTTTGATGCCATCGTCCTCAAAGATGCAGATCATTTCCTGATGATGAATCGAGCAGACGATTTCAACATTGCATTAGAGAAAGCCATCCGCATGCTTCTTGAAAAGGCTACCAAGGAAAAAAAGTAAACAACGTGATCCAATGTATGCCTCAGCCCGCATAACGCTCATCGTGCTCAGCTTGGGCGTTATGCCTATCCAATACAAACAACGGCCAAACAGCAATATTCACCTTTTGGCTGAAAATAAAAGCATGCGATCATTTTATGGAAGCTTTTTTCTGAAAGACAATGTATGCCTCAGCCCGCATAACGCTCATCTTATTTAGCTTGGGCGTTATGCCTATCCAATACAAACAACGCTCAAACAGCAATATTCACCTTTTGGCCAAGAATAAAAGCATGCGATCATTTTATGGAAGCTTTTTTCTGAAAGCCATTGTTCAACGCAAAATTGATCTTCTTCCTGTCAAGTCTCATAGCCCATATCTTGGTACTTATTTTGAAAGAAGTCAAATATGCCACTCAGCACGCTTTTGACTAAACAAGAAATATTGGCATACCTAAAGCAGATCAAATCATGTTATGAATCAGAGGGATTTATTATTTTAGGTTTATTTGGTTCTTATGCTCGCGATGAGCAAAATGATCAATCAGACATTGATATTTTATACGAGTTACGACCAGCTTTTGCTTCAAAATACGGCTTTCGCGCAGTGGCCAAGATTCGAGAGATACAATGGAACCTCGAAAAAGCATTGGGAAAATCAGTTGACTTAGCCTCTCGATCTGGCATGGGCAAAGTGGCTCAAGAATACATCATTCAAAGAACAATCTATGTCTAAGAAAGAACCCAAATACTTAGGCTTCTTTAAAAAGTGATCTTGCTTTTTGCTCTGCCCATGCCTTTAAAGCTGCATATAGCTTTGTTTTTTTAAAGTCTTCCAATCTATAGGCTATACGAAAGGCACAGGCAAGCGTGTCTTCAGATACCTGATCACTCTTATGCTGGGAGTTAATCCGAAAGCGCAATGCATTTTGAACATCGTGCCCATTGCAAAGATTGAGAAAATCACGAATACCTTGTATTTTTTGATCAACTTCTTTTTTTGAAATTACTCTCACTTGATGAGGAGATTTTTTCAATACATCATCCAGGCATTTTTGTTCATCAAGCTGCAATTTCCCTGCATCATAAGAAATGCCTAAACTGAAATCGCATTTCAGTTGTAAGTTTTCCTCATCATTCAGCCATCTGATACCGCCAAGAAAAGCAACTGATTGAAGGATTTTTTCGCGCAATGGCAACAATGGTTCGCTCTCTGCGCTTAGATATTCTGCGGCCACTGCACAATAGGTAGCATCGCATGCAATTAGTAACATCTCTATATCATGAAAATCTGTGCAAAAGATATTTTGTGGTGTTTTTTTACCTTGCAAATGTAGAAAATCAGCATCTCGGATACCTATTATGAACTCAGTTTCTTCGAGCAACAAAGTTTCAACGACTTCTAAAACACTCGGTAGGCCGCCACCTGGTGCCAGGATTTGCACATTTTCGGCAATTAGCTTTGCGAATAGTCTCTGATCTGTTTCTCCTTCCACAATCATCCATACTTTTTGGGAAGCAGAAGGGTGTTTTAAATACATACGGATCTCGCCAATGACATCGTTTTTGCTAACACTTTTCTTCTTCAGGGAGCCTTTCGTAGTCATGCGGACATCCTTTTGACAAATCATAAAGGTCAACCACCAAATCCCAATAAATTCCGATGATCTGAGGAGAATGCGTTGCGATGATGATTTTTAGTTTTTGCAGTTGAACAATTTTTAAGAGGTCCCTGATCATTTCTTTTTGCCATGCTACATGAAGGGATATTTCTGGCTCGTCAATTAAAACAAGTGTGTTGGGTTTGGCCCTGAAGATCAGCTCATACCAAACCACAACGGTTTGCTGTTCGCCAGAAGACAGATTACTTAAAGTAATCTCTTGTCCGTCTTCTGTTTGAAACTTGAAACCAAATTCAGGAGCAATCTGTAATTTTTTAAAAGCAAAGGCTCTATCATTCAAAATACTGGCAAAGACTTGGAGTTTTTGAAGGAGTGGATCAAAAACAGCGAGCTTTTTTTCTGTATCATTGAGATATACCAAAAGGGCTTTGGCGTTTTCTGGCTTAAAAAAAGGACGGCTATCTTCGGTGGTTTTGGAGAGACCGTAGGATTGCAAGGCTTTTTGTTTGTCTTGGATGACATCATATCTTTTTTTGAATTCTTCCTCGCTCAGTCCATTGGTTTCATCAAAAAGTCGTTTTGGAAAGCTACTGTCTAGCTCTTGGCCAAGTTTAGAAGCATACGCAAGCATACCATTGAGGATTCTGGCTAATTCTTTGGTATATTCTTCGATGGTAAGGGTGAAATGTTCAGGCATTGCTTCTCTAGCGTTTAATTCTTTGATATATTCTTCGAAAGTAGAAACGGAACGTTCAAGCATTGCTTCTCTAGGATGGCTGTTTTTGCTTCTTCGAATGAGCCGCTGTTCTTTGATAAAATAAATATCTCTGAAGAATGGCAATAGGGATATTATTAGATGCAACTGTAACACAGCATCGGAGGCATCACGTCGTGTGACCCCCGCAGCAATAAATTGCTTTTCCAAATCTTTGATTGTATAATAAGCACCAGTCTTTTGATCGCACCAAAGATTGTCAGCTATTTGCAGCAAAGATGAGAAGCGCTCCGGCCATTCTTCTTGTAACTGAGTAATCGCATCTTTTTTCAAAGTGTTATCTTCGGGTGGCCTTATAATGTTAAGGTCGCCCTTGGCTTTGGAAATCTTTATCCCATCATCTTCCAACACGATGAGTTGAAAGGGCAACTGCTTAAAAAATTTTTCATCGGCATTCGCCACTGCATCGAAAATTTTCAATATGGTTGTTTTCCCATATCCATTCGGCCCTGTCAAAATCGTGAGCCCTTCTTGTTTGAGTTCGATTTCATAATCGAATTTTCCAAATAGTCCTTGAATCTTTATTTTTTTTAGCATACCATACTTCTCCTTTTTTCTTTGCTTATAAGGAAATTCCACGTGGAAAAATGTCGAATCATTCATGATCTTGAGCCAAAAATTGTGGAAACGTGCACGATTGAGGTCAATGGTTTGGATGTGCAAATTGTGCGGAAAGACATCAAAAATCTGCATTTGGGAGTATATCCGCCAGATGGTAGAGTGAGAGTGGCTGTGCCATTGGCGATGAGCAATGATGCAGTTCGGTTGGCTGTGATCCATAGCCTTGGCTGGATCAAACAGGAGCAGGCAAGCTTTGAGGCACAACCACGGCAATTGGAGCGGGAGATGATGACGAGCGAAAGTCATTATTTTTTAGGCAAACGATACCGTCTTCGGGTTGTGACAGATAATGGCCCGGCCAAAATTGTGCGGCAGAACGCGTTCTTGGAACTTCATGCACCGGCTACAGCAAGCATGAAGCAACGCCAGCGAATCTTGCAGCAATGGTATCGCCAGGAATTGAAGCAGCTCATTCCGCCGTTATTGCTCAAGTGGCAGGGATTGTTGGGGATCGCAGACGTGCATTGGGGGATTCGCAGAATGAAAACAAAATGGGGCAGTTGCAATCCAACTGCCCGGCACATTTTGTTCAATCTTGAATTAGCAAAGAAACCTATGCATTGTTTAGAATATATTCTAGTGCATGAGCTTGTGCATTTGTTTTACCGAAAACATGATAAAAATTTTTATGCAATGCTCACGCGATTAATGCCGAAGTGGCAGCTTTATCGGGACCAGCTCAATGATTTTATCTTAAGCCATGAACGTTGGAAATAGGCAGGAAACCATGATGATAACGTTTTTTGAGGAATTCTAGAGCGCTCCACAATGGCTCCACAATGGTTTCAAAACTTGTTTGAGTTTGCCTATTCTCCCAAGGTTGGCCCTTCAGCAAACCTGTTTGTTTGAGTTTGCCTATTCTCGCAAGCTTGGCTCTCCAGCGAACGATCAAAATCTACGTTTCTTTTTTTGTTTTCTTATTTTTGGAGCATACTTTGCCTGGGTGGGAAGGCCTTTGAGTTTAGCAATGCGATCGCGTAAGGCTGCAGCCACCTCAAATTCCAATCTGGCTGCGGCTTCACGCATTTGCAATTCCATGGCTTCAATCTGATCATCAGCCGCGGCCTGGTATATTTCGCTTGGGTCTTGGACAGAATGTTCAAGGGTCTCAAGCTTTTTTTCTTCGTCTAAGATATACTCAATACTGGTCATGATTTCTTTTTGGATGGTTTGGGGTGTAATGTTGTGTTCCTGGTTGTATTTGATTTGAATTTCTCGGCGGCGTTGCGTTTCTGCAATTGCTTTTTCCATTGAGGATGTGATCCGGTCTGCATAGAGGATCACCATTGCATTGATATGCCTCGCTGCACGGCCCATGGTTTGGATTAAAGATGTCTCAGACCGCAAAAAGCCTTCTTTATCCGCATCTAAAATTGCCACTAAAGATACTTCTGGCAAATCAAGCCCTTCGCGGAGTAGATTGATGCCGACCACTGCGTCATATTTGCCTCTACGTAAATCTTGCAAAATATTTACCCGTTCAAAAGTTTCAACATCGCAGTGAAGATAAGCAACTTTGATATTTTTGCTTTGCAGGTATTCAGTCAGGTCTTCTGCCAACCGTTTGGTTAAAGTGGTGATGAGAACTCGTTCATTCTTTGCAGCTCGTTCTTGGATACATGCCAGTATATCTTGCACTTGATTGGTAGCGCTACGCACTTCTACAAGAGGATCTGTGAGGCCAGTAGGTCGTACCAATAATTCAATGACTGTATTATGGCTTGCCTCTAGCTCGTATGTGGCTGGGGTGGCTGAAACAAATAGAACGTTGTTTGTGATCTGCTCCCATTCATCCAAACGATTGGGGCGATTATCCAGGCAAGAGGGTAGTCTAAAGCCGTGTTCTATTAAAGTTTGCTTGCGACTATGGTCTCCAACGTACATTCCTTTGAGCAAAGGTATTGTAACATGAGATTCATCCACAATGGTGAGAAATGGGTGTGGAAAATAATCCAACAAACAATGCGGCCGCTCCTCTACCTTACGTCTTGAAAAATGTCTTGCATAGTTCTCGATCCCAGAACAATAGCCAACTTCCTGCAGCATCTCCAGATCATAGTGCACTCGTGTGTTTAAACGGTCTGCTTCTATCATTTTGCCTTGTTTTTTGAGCTCTTTCAATCGCTCCTGCAGTTCTTGCTCAATGGTTTCATATCCAGCCACGACTTTTTCCTGCGGCATCACATAGTGCTTGGCCGGATATATCATTGCCGAATCCACTTTTTGTAGCATTTGGCCAGTGATAGGATCGCACCAACTCACACTTTCCACTGTGTCTCCGAATAATTCTATTCGCAATAAAAGCTGAATATAGCTAGGCCATAGCTCGATCACGTCACCCCGCACGCGAAATCTGCCGCGTGTCAATTCAAAATCATTCCTTGTATATTGAATATCAACCAAATCTCGAAGAAGGCGATCTCGAGGATACATCTGACCTTGCAGAATCCGGACCACCATTTCTTTGTAATCCTTGGGATCACCTAAGCTATAGATACACGATACAGATGCAACGATAATGACATCACTTCTGGATAGCAAAGCACTGGTGGCCGCCATACGCAAGCGGTCAAGCTGCTCATTGATAGATGCCTCTTTTTCAATATACACATCTCTTTGGGGTAAATATGCTTCGGGTTGATAAAAATCATAATAAGAAATAAAATATTCCACTGCATTGTTAGGAAAAAAACTACGAAATTCAGCATATAATTGAGCAGCAAGGGTCTTATTGTGGGATATGACTAAAGTAGGAAGTCCCAATTTCTGTATCAAATGAGCCATCACAAAAGTTTTCCCACTGCCAGTAACACCTAGCAGTGTTTGCTTGGGAATCTGTTTTTGAAAATTTTCTATCAAACTCTGGATGGCCTTGGGTTGATCTCCTTTAGGCTCCCAAGGACTGTGAAGCATAAATGTTGCCATGATGAACCTCAAATTGGATTTTTTGATTTGAATGGATTTTTAGGGCCGTCTGCTGGAATTGGCCAAAGCAGCAAAGTGTTGGGAAGTCGCGCTGGAATTATCAGAAATGGCTGCTGGAATTGGTGGAGGGGAAAAGTGTTGTGCAATCGCGCTGGAATTGCCGGAGAGGGCAAAGTGTTGGGAAGTCGCGCTGGAATTGCCGAAAAGGGCAAGGTTTTGTGAAGTCGCCCCCAAAACCAAAATTCTGTGCCAATTCAGCA
>JAKLHB010000289.1 GCA_022710345.1 Planctomycetota bacterium | reverse complement strand
ATAACCTGGGGTTAGAAACCCCAGGCTTTATTCCCAAACCGCTTCGCGGCAAAAAACTTTGCTTGCAGCGCATATCTTCTTATACGAGCCTTTGCAATAACAATGCTTTTCAAAGCGAGTGGGTTTCATTTCGAAATATTTGCTTGCTTTCTACTTAGGTTGGCTTAATTATCTTTGCTGCCAGAAGTTACGACAATATCTTCGTCTTCACCCGTCCCACCTTCTTCGCCATTTGCTCCATAGCAAATGATTTTGCATTTTGATCCTGTGGAGCGATATTCATACTCATGGCCCCAAGGATCTTTAGGAATTTCTGTACCTTTGAGGTAGCCTTCATCTCTTCCTTTGCGGGGTTCTAGCAAGGCTTCTAGCCCTTGACTTTTGGATGGATATTTCCCATTGGTTAGTTTGTATAAATCGAGAGCTTCCATAAACTGAGATATTTGGGTTTTGGCTGCCGTGATACGGCTGTCTGCTAAAAAGCCCATGACACCCACAGTCACAACACTTGCCAAAAGACCAATGATGACCACAACCACCATAACTTCAATCAATGAAAAAGCTTGTTGCAATGAAGCTTTCATAAAATTTTCCGCGCTTCAAAAAGCACGGCCTCCATTTTTGAAAATAACCAGACAAAAAATGTTGAGATAGTTTAGCAAAACTATCTTTTGAATGCAACCAGTTTTCACAAAAATACAAGGTCTTGCAACAATAGATGTTATTTGAAAATTTTGAGCATAAGGAATTTTGGGACCCAGTGTATTAGTTGACAACTCCAAAAGCGCTATCATCAGAATTTATTTTTTTGGATTCCTGGCTTCTTCGGCCGTTCTTTTGCTAGTTACGGGAGACTCTTCTCCTGGTCCATAGTAGCGTTTGGAGCCTTTTGAAATACCACGCAAATACATCTTTAATTCTTCTGGATTATCTGAAGCAGCAAATGCATCTTCTTGTGTAATTAAGTCCTTTTCGCACAAAAGCTGCAATGATTGGCTGAATGTCATGGTACCAAAATAATCAAATCCTTCCACCAAAGCCTTGGCTAATTCAGGTGTTCTACCTTCAGCAAGAATTTCCTTCACAGTGGGAGTTCCGAGCAATAATTCCACAGCAGGCACACGGCCTTTGCCTGCTTTTTTGGGAATTAACCGAATGGAGATAACGCCTTCCAGTACCATGGCTAATTGTTGCCGCAGCATATTATGCTGATGTGGAGGGAAAAACATGATGATTCTTTCCACAGTCTGCACAGCATTTAAGGTATGCAGTGTGGAAAAAACTAAGTGGCCAGTTTCTGCAGCCGCAATGGCTGCTTCTACTGTTTCTTGATCACGCATTTCTCCAATTAAGATCACATCTGGGCTTTGGCGCATGGCATGCTTCAAAGCTATGGCGAAATTTTCAGTGTCAATGCCGACCTCTCGTTGACTGAAAATAGAATTTTTTTCCCTAAATATAAATTCAATCGGATCCTCGATAGTAACAATATGTTTGTAATGATTTTCATTGATGTATTGCAAAATAGAAGCTAATGTGGTGGATTTACCGCTTCCAGCAATACCAGTCGCCAGGGCTAAACCACGCGAAAGGCTTGCCAATTTTTCCATACCTTTTACGGGAAGATTCAGTTCTTGGAATGTCGGAATCGCGCTTTGCACATGCCGAAATACCATAGCATGTTGGCTCATATATCTGAAAATATTGGCTCGAAAACGTCCAATATTGGGTAATTCTAACGAAAAATCAGCTTCCCCAAATTGTTCGAAGTTTTCTTTGCATGTATCATCCAACAATTGATCATACGCTGCCCACATTTGTTCTTGGGTTAAAGCCACATCTGCAATAAATCGAATCTTACCATCCAATCTCATAGCAGGCCGACTGTTGGTTTTCAAAAATAAATCGGAGGCCTTTTGGGCAACCATGTATTCAAAAAATCGAGTAGTCTCCATACATGACCTTTGCAGAAAATGGAACAAGCTTCATAAGTTTATTTTTCCATTTTAGCACAATTTGAAGGGAGTTGCAACCAGAATTTAGAAAAAGTTCGTTTGCGTTGGATTGCCATTACGTTCCTGGGTATTTGCATTCGGGTTAGAGTGTTCTTTTTGCCAAAGTTCTTGCAGCTCAGTTTCATGCATACAAACTATGCCTAATTCCTGCGCTTTTTGGAATTTTGACCCAGGATCATCACCTACTAAAACTATGTTGGTTTTCTTCGAAACACCATCGCTGACTTTGCCTTGGGCAACTTCAATCCATTCCTTCAGTTGTGGTCTTGTCCATTGTTGGAAGCTGCCCGTGATCACCACTGTTTTACCGTGCCAAAAAGATACCTGAGTGGTTTTCTGGTCTAGCATTGCACTTGGTTGAGTTTTGGACACGCTAATCATATCCACCCCTACTTCTTGAAGATTGGCAATGAGATTTTGTCCGTATGTGCTGTGGAAAAAGTCATATACAGTTTGGGCCAGGATAGGGCCAATTTCATGGATAGCAACAATATCTTCTACTTTAGCTTGAAGTAAGGCTTGGGCATTATGAAAATGTTCTGCTAAAATCTGGGCAACTCGTTCTCCAACATGATGGATGCCTAACCCGCACAAAACCCTAGCCCAACCTCGATGTTTACTTGCCTCAATCGCGGCCAAGACTTTTTGTGCAGACACCTCCCCCATGCGTTCTAATTCCAGCAAATCTTGTTTGGTAAGACGATATATATCGGCAGGGTTTTGCACTTTGCCTCGATCCACCAACTGCTCTACCAGTTTATCGCCAAGTCCACGAATGTCCATTGCCTCACGAGAAGCAAAGAATAACAACTTGGATTTTAGTCCACCTTGGCAGTTTAAATTTTGGCATCGAAGATAAACTCCTTCTGCATCTTTTGTTACTTCAGAGTTGCATACAGGACAACGCTGGGGCATAGAAATGACCACTTCTTGACCAGTTCTGCGTTCCACGATCACTCCCAAAACTTTGGGGATGATTTCTCCAGCTTTGACAATGGTTACCATGTCACCGATTCGAATGTCCTTGCGTTGAATATCGTCATAATTATGTAATGTAGCACGGCTTACAATGCTACCAGATAATTCCACAGGCTGTAAAATCGCGACTGGGGTCAAAGTTCCGCGTTTTCCGACCTGCACCACAACTTTTTCCAACCTGGTGATGGCCTGATCAGGCGCAAATTTATAGGCCAAAAGCCAACGCGGGGTCCGCGATGTCATGCCAAGTTCCTGCTGCAAGGCAAAATCATTCACTTTGATCACCAAACCGTCAATATCATAAGGCAATGAATGCTGAGTGTGCTGCCATGACTCACAAAGCTCAATCACTTTTTCAAAATCGTTCACCAACTGAGCTAATGGATTCACGGGCAATCCCCATTCTTTAAACTGTGAAAGTGTCTGCCATTGCGTTTGAAGCAAGGTTTCGTGGTATCCTAATGAATAAGCAAAGAACGCTAACCTTCGTTGAGAAACAATTTTTGGATCCAGCAGCTTGAGCGTGCCAGCAGCCGCATTTCTAGGATTCGCAAATGGCTCAACTTTTGCTTTGGCCAATTCCTGGTTGATTTTGTTAAATGCGGCTCTGGGAAGATATACTTCTCCCCGTATTTCAACCACTTTAGGCGGCGTTTGCGTGAGCAGCCGCAATGGAATATTCCGGATAGTCCTTGCATTGGTGGTGACGATTTCCCCGACTTCTCCATCCCCACGTGTCACGGCTTTGGTCAACACACCATTCTCATACCAAAGTGCGATCGCTAGCCCATCAATCTTAGGCTCTACCACGTATGCTGTGATCACTTTGGTTTTCAGAAAACGTTGTAAACGCTGGCCATATTCCCTGATCTCCTGGCTTGAATAGGCTTTGTCCATAGACAACATCGGAACCTGATGTTTGAATTTTTCAAAATGAGAAATCGGTTTAGGCTCTACCCGCTGTGTTGGAGAATCTGCGGTGATTAAGTCCGGATGCTCTTGTTCAAGCTTGACCAGCTCATCAAATAAGCGATCATATTCAAAATCACTAATCTCTGGTCTTGCTTCAATATAGTACAATTGAGAATGGTACCAAATTTTCTCTCGTAATTTTTGAATGTATTGGATAAGCTCAGTTTTGTTCATAAGATTTTCCTAGACAAACAAGACACCATTCGTGATTTCAGCAGCCGTAAGGATGTGCGCATGAATACCAGGGCCTAATTTTTCTAAGGCTTCTACTGTGCCACTATCATAAGGTTGCGATTGGCATATTACAACCTTAATCCCAATGCCCAAGGGTTGCCATTGCTGCAAAAATTGGACAGCATTGGCATCCATACGATGCAGCAACACAATGATGCTCGTCAAAGTTTCCACATTTTGGTGCAGGATTGCCTCGACTAAATTAAAATAATCTGCATGACATGGCTCTAAGCAGGCCAGGACTTCGAGCACGTTTTCAAAATGAGCCAATGATCGTCCAGATTCCAAAACATAGACCTGTGGACCAGCAGCGAAAATATCCAAGAGATATTCCTGACGCGAAAGAAAATCAACCATCGCTGCTGCAAGACTGAGCATGGCTTCAAAATCTTGCAATCTATCTGGCGTTGCTTTCATTCCTATATTGGTATTCATGACCAACGCAATTCTGCAGAAATACTCTTCTTGATATTCTCGAACTATGGGGATACCTAATCTAGCCCACGAATGCCAATCTACATTTCTCAGACTGTCACCTTGCTGATATTCTCGATTTCCAATATATTCTGCAGAATCCCCTAGATCACTTGCAAATGCAACACCACCGGGTTGGTACCTGCGGCCTGTGGGAACGTGCAGATTTTCTAAAGGAGTGAACTTGGGATAAACCACAACCGTAGTTTCACAAGGCTGATGATATCTTCCCATGCGAATCCATCCAAAGGGCATGGCAGTATCTGCCCAAAATCCAGAAAAATAAAAGACTCCCCGTTTTTTAAAATGCGCGATAAAATGACATTCATAGCATGACCCAGGTCTTAGCAAAGAAAGCAAATGCTCCTGCGGCTCAATCGGAAATCCAAGTTTTGCATCTACTGGATGCAGGACCAATTCATAAGCAGGTTTGTTGCCAATGTTGTGAATGCTGACTGTGAACGGAATATCTTGCCCTGCGACCGCATGTTTGGGCAATGTGCTTTTGATCTGGACATAGGGACGGAAAAAAAAGATACTCAACAGCCCAAACATGCCCAAACCACTTAAAAATCCAACCAAAAGATAGGTATCAATGTAGGTGGTCGCACTCCCCAGCGTCAAGGCCATGAGCCAGATTACAACCAAAGCTCGCCCAGACTCGCTTAGGTCCGTCAACCACGTATGCCAAATTCGAATCCAAAAAGATGGACGTAAATTTTTCACAAATCCCTTTCTAGTACAAACTGGGAAAGCTCCTAGCAACTAGGGCTGTTATATGAAGCGCTTATACAATCCTTATTATAGCTCTTTTGGGGAAGGAAACAAAGAAATTTGGAATTTTTCAAAAAAATCATACCCGAAGATGTTCATGAGTACGGAGACGCATACTTTTGGCAAAGGCTTTTTTGACCTCGATCCAAAAGGGTGGTGTGACTGGCCAAGCTGAGTACTGTTATGCAAGCGCGGAAAAGGCGATCAAATTCAAAGAAGCTGGATTCCCATATCCTACTCCTTCTGCTAAAAGATTGCAAAATTTTCTTTTTTTTTCAGAAAAAACAAGGTATAATTTTTTTTAATTGATCCCATTATTTTGTCCTTCTAACATCAGGAGATTTGCAATGTCAAAAAAAAGTCTTCCCAACACAGAAAAATCCAAAAAAACAATAACCAAGGCTTCTACACCAAAATCTACCAAGACCAAAAAACAAACATCGCCTAAAACCATAAAAACAACGTTGTCCAAAACGCCAAAAGCTCGTTTACCCAAAAAGCCGATAGCCAAAAAAGCAGCATTACCCAAAACCAAAGCATTGCCCAAAACCAAAGCAACAAGTTCATCTCAAAAAACAGTTGCGGCAAAATCTCAAAAAGCAGCTTCACCAAAATCCACAAAAGCAAAAAAGCCAGGATTATCCAAAGCAAAATCCAAAATCAGGAAACCCAAACCAGAAGAGATCGAAACAATTCAGCCACAGGCAATTGAGCTAACTCAGGAAAAACATCTTGGGGCAAGGACAGTTCAATCGCAGGCAATGCCACAGTCAATCCAGCCACAACCCATTGCTGTAACGCCAGTAGCATCTGCAGAAACTCTGGTAGGATTGGAGCCGATTGATCCAGAAGCGATCATGTATTATCAGGAATTGACTCCTGGGGAACCGAAAAAGTCGCCGT
>JAKLHB010000288.1 GCA_022710345.1 Planctomycetota bacterium | reverse complement strand
AACCACCAGTGTGGTAAAGGTGATGGTACGCACATCACTTTCTACAAAGCCACGATAAAGGCCTAGATAAAAAACGCCTAACACAACCAGCAATACGCTTAAACCTTGCAGCAAGCTCATCAGCATATTTGAGAAACCAAACAAAGGCTCTTGCGGATTACGCGGCGGCCGTTTCATGATATTGGGTTCAGCAGCCTCTGCTTCAAATACAGTGGAGCATGCTGGATCAATGACCAATTCCAAAAATACCACGTGCACGGGCATCAAAGCCAATGGCCATTTTAACAGCACAGGGATTAAGGACATACCAGCAATAGGCACGTGCACAGCAAGAATATATGACATGGCTTTCTGCAGATTGTCAAAGATACGCCTGCCCATTTTCATGGCCTGCACAATGGAAGAAAAATCGTCGTCTAATAAAACCAGATGCGCAGATTCGCGTGCTACGTCAGTTCCTCGACCACCCATTGCGATCCCGATATTCGCAGATTTGAGCGCAGGTGCATCGTTGACACCATCGCCTGTCATGGCCACAATCTCTCCATTGGCTTTCAGAGCATTGACTAGCCGTAACTTTTGTTCTGGAACCATGCGGGCAAAGATGTTCACAGTTTTGATTCTTGCCTGCAGCTCTGCATCGCTCATTTGCTCGATTTCAGGGCCAGTGAGAACCTGATCCTTGGGCTGGAGGCCGACCCGATCTGCAATTGTCTGGGCTGTTTTAGGATAATCGCCAGTGATCATCACCACACGAATACCAGCACTGTAGCATTCTTGAACTGCATTGGGAACAGAAGCCCGTACAGGATCATGTAGCCCGATTAAGCCAATGTAGTTAAAGATAAAGTCGTGTTGCTCAAATGGCAATGGCATTTGCTTAAAATATGCTTTAGCAACACCCAACACCCGCAGCCCTTTTTGTGCCATATCAGCGGTGGTCGCTAGGACACGCTCGGATTCTTCAGGTGGTAAATGGCATAAGTCTGCGATTGCTTCTGGTGCGCCTTTGGCAGCAATCACATATTCTGTACCATCAGAAGATTGCCATACATGAGATAAGGCCAGAAGCTTCTTAGACAAGGGATATTCTTGTACTAAATGCCAATCATCGTGCAAATGCTCGGTCTTCGCCAAGCAATGAGCCCCTAAGAGACGCAGTGCTTTTTCCATTGGATCAAATGGCACTTTTTGGCTTGCAAGGATGCCAAATTCTACCAATTCATGGAATTTTTCAGGCAAAGCACTTGAAGTAGGCTCTTGGGCCAAATCTAAAAATTCATTTTCCACAAATAATTTAGCAATGGTCATCCGATTTTCGGTCAATGTCCCAGTTTTATCCACGCAAAGTACTGTTGCAGAACCTAATGTTTCTAATGCTGGTACCTGACGAGTTAAAACTCGATGCATGGAAATTCTCCAGGCCCCCAAAGCTAGAAAAATAGTCAAAACAACTGGAAATTCTTCAGGCAGCATGGCCATGGCTAAAGTAATACCGGCTAAAAATCCATTGAGCCAATTGCCGCGAGTGATGCCGTAAGCAATAACAACTGCAACACAGCATATCCCGCCAATGATAGCTAGATTGCGTACAAGCTTGCCAGTTTCTTTTTGTATTTTGGTAGCCTCTGGTTCAACGGATTTCAATGCTTTTCCAATTTTACCCATTTCTGTCTGAGCTCCAATGGCAATAACTCTGGCTGCTCCTTGACCTTGTACCACCAAAGTCCCAGAATACACAAAGGGTAAATCATCGCCGCCTGGGCGAGCTACAGCAATTGAAGTATCGCAACAGGTAGCCTTACGCACAGGCACTGACTCGCCCGTTAGCAATGATTCATCCACAGAAAAATTCACGCATGATATCACCATTGCATCTGCAGGAACACGATCTCCTTCACACAAAACAATGATGTCATCTACTACCACTTCACGGCCTGAAATACGCTGAGGTTTTCCATCTCGGACTACCAAAGCCCGTGGGCTAGACAAATCTCTCAATGCTTCAAGCGCGCGTTCTGCTTTGCGCTCTTGAACAATGGTAATGCCCATAATTACCACCACAAATCCTAGCAATAGAAGGGCTTCTTCTAAATCACCCAATTGAAGGTAAATCATGCCGCATGCAACAAGCAGAAGAAACATCGGTTCTTTGAGAACATCCCATATAATGTTCCAAATTTGTCTTTTTTGCGAGGCTGGGAGTTCGTTATATCCATCATTTTTCAATTTTTCTGCTGCTTGGGCTTGTGTTATGCCAGTCAATGTGGAGAAATCAATTTGACGAGCCATATCAATTCCTTAAAATAATACAATCATTCCAAAAAAGTTGAAAGATTTGGTGTAGTATACCGATTCTGAATTCTTTTTGCAATCTTTTTCTTCAATATAACGGATTTTGTGGACTATTGGGTTGCTTTGCAGGCAAGAAAGTAACCCAAAGCGTCTGCTGGAATTGGCGAAAGTGAGCAATGGTTTTTGAGTAGCTATTATCTTTTTCAGTTCGATTTCATAAAGAAGTTGACAATATTATTGGAGCATAGTATATTGGATGCAAGAATACGATTCCGCAAATTCCAAGCACAAAATTGGCTCATTTATTCACAAGGAAATGGTTATGATCCGATTAGAAGTCAAAGTGATTATTCCAGATAATCGTCAAAAAGATGATTTTATGAAATTGTTTTTGGAAAGTGCCAAAGACACAGATTCTACTCTTTGGCAAACCGGGTTTGATGTCATCGAAGCAGAGCGTGCCTCTCTGCAAGCAGTTCTTGGTACAGAAGGATTTCCATATTTAGAAGGCCAAAAAATTCTCATCATTACCTGTGACTTTGCCACCAAAAAACAAGCCCATAAAATATTCAATGTTTTCAAAAAAATGGCTATTTCTTGGGAAATGGAAATCAATGGTTTGGTGGGCAAAAGAATCTATAGTGATCTCTTAGACATAGATTTAGAAGAATAATTATGAAACCTAATAAAATTCAATGGTGGATTGTCATTTGCTCAATCATGGTTTTGGTTCCAGCTTTTGCGCAGACTGATCCTAAAGAGACAGGCAAGCCTGCTGTTCCTGCTGTTTCTGAAAAAGAACCGGCGAAACCTGCGGCGATTTTGCCAGAGGAGCAGAGGCAAATGGAAAACCTGTTGAGCCAAATGAAACAATGGCCATTGGCACCTGCAAGACGAGCAGCCAATGCAATGATTGCTAAAAAGCAAAAGGCGATCCCATTTTTGCTTATTTTAGTTAGAACAGGAGAACCTGGACAAAAGGAAGCTGCGGCCTATTGTCTAGGCCAGTTGAAGGTTGCATCTGCATTTCCATTACTTGTAGAATGTATTGCAGATAAGGCTATGCGCTCAAGGCTTGAGGTCGTATTCACTGCTTTGGTACGGATTGATGCGAATCGAGCATATCCTATTTTGCTTCGCTTTTTAGAAAGCGATAATCAGACTGGCCATACTCCTGCGTTGCGCATTTTAGGCGGGTTAACGCAAGAAAAACACCTGCCTTTGTTGCAAAAATTGCTGGAGGCTAAATCAGAGCGATCTCGCAAATACGCCATTGAGTTGATTGCTAAAATTCCGACAGCCTGGAGTGTGCTTTTAGAAGCGCTGCATGATCCATCGCCTTCAGTGGCTGGATATACTGTTCCATTCTTGGGGAAATGGCAATCTGAGGAATTGAGAACCAAGCTTCAAGAATTTGCCCAGCACCATGATCGCAGGTTTCAAAGTTTTATCATTTTGATTATGATTGAGCAAGAGGATGCCTATAACCTTGTTTTATTTAAAGATGCATGGATTCCAGAATTAATTCGGGCTGTTCGTAGTTCAGATTATTTTGTCCAGGGCGCGGCTGCTTCTGCGCTCGTTAATGTTGGATTCAGAACTGATCAGCCAGAAATCACAGAATTGATGGACAAGTATCTGGTACCTATTTTGATCGAAACATTAGCAGGCAAAGTTTATTTTCGGGAATATCTCACGCTTCGGCCTATTGGGCTTAGAAAACTTAAACAGCTTACAGGAAAAGATTTAGGCCCAAATATGGAAAGATGGTGGGCGTGGTGGAACACAACATCTTCTCAATTTAAAGCCATTCGGCTTTTAAAAGGGATATCTGAAGAACAGGCAAGATCATTATGGATTGAATATTCCCAACTAGGCCTTGTGGAACAACGCATTACGTTTGTTGCATCTGCCGAAGTAGCTGCTAAGTTTGGTCCCCAAAATTTTGTTGTCTTGAATTGGAATCAAACCCGCGAGTTTCTCAATCTACTTCAAGAGCAAAAATTTCTAGAAATGGAAGCAGAATATGGCCAGCAACAGCCGAATCTTGGCCATATCATTGAAGTAAAATTGGAGCATTATCGAAAAAAAGTTACCGTGTATAGCCCTGATCCAGGGGCATTGAGAAGCATTGTGGAATGGATGCTCTTGATGCAGAAGCAAAATCATTGGCAGATTTATTGGGATGAAAGCAAAAGCCCTGATTGGCTGGAATGGTATCAAACCGAAGAAAAATGGTTCCTCACAGCGCCCAATGCAGAAGCTAGAAATCTCAGGCTAAAACGGATGATTTTGTCCAATTATGGAGGCCTTCGTGCACAAGACCGCGATGAAGCAGCTCTGGAATTATTGGATTTGATGAAGGAAAATCAAGAGCTTCAGCCCAACCTAATCCAATGGGGCTTATTTCACGTTCGGTCTGAACCAGAATTGCCCGAACGTTTGGAGCATTTGATCACGGCTTTGGCCATGACCCATGATCCATCTGCAATCAGCAACCTATGCGAATTTCTGATCTCACGTCTTTCCACAAAAACAAGGCAATGGATGCTGATCGTGCTTTATCAAGGCGATGATAAATTGCTACATCAGTATATCCGGCATCCGAATCCATACTTACGCGCCACTGCTGCTGAAATATTGGGAAAACGGCCACCGCAAGAATTGACAGTCTTGTATTTAACTGCCTTAATTCAAGATGAGCATATTGTGGTTCAACAATCCGCCATTGCTGCTCTAGGAGAGCTCAAAGCTAAGGCAGCATGGGACCAAATCCTCAAGATTGTTCAACATACAGAAGCCTCTCCTGTGCTACGCCAGGCTGGAATCTTGAGTTTGGCTAAAATTTCTCCTCAAGAGGCAACCACAATTATATTGCCGCTGGCTAGTTCAAATGATCCTGGAATTCGTGGTGCAGTTACGCAGGCATTGGCAGAAATTGGCGGAACCACAGCCATTCAAACTTTAGCCAATGTCTTAAGAAAAGATGCGGTCAAAACGATCCAAGAAAGTGCAGGCCTGGCCTTGAGCAAAGTGGAGCCAAAACCCGAGGCCTTGGATGTGTTAGTAAACATTGCCAATCAAAGCACAAGCTTAGACACACAAATTATTGCTATACAAGCTATTCAACGCATGAATTATCCTCCGGCCTTGGACCCATTAGGATTGTTATTAAACCATGCACAAGATATTGTGCGGATAGAAGCAGCGCTCGCTTTAGCTGAACAAGGCGATGTGAGAGCTATTCCTGTGCTGATCGCAAATCTAGGCCATCCACGATACAATGATAGCATTCGCAAAGGCCTAGAGGAGCTTACTTTTTTTAGTACACCAGATCCCAATGTCAAAGAAGTCTATGAAAATTGGTGGCAAGTTCATCAAGATTTATCGAGGGATCAATGGCTTTTGGAAGCCATGCGCAGCCGTGGATATTCTGTGACTCCATTTTTGGATTATCTTCTCGAAGGCAAAAAAAATAAAGAAATGATCCCTGTTTGGATCCAAGCGCTCCAAGATTTAGATTGGTTCATTCGAGCTGCTGCGGCACAAAAACTGAATGAATTCACGGGCCAATCTTTTGGGAAAATTTACTATTACACTGGCATCCCCACCACTCGCAAAATCGCTCAGGATTGGAGGAACTGGTGGATGCAACAAAAATAGCCAAGCTCATGCCAACGAGCTTGGCTATTCCTAAAGCTAGGATTCTAATTCATCGGACGGCTTGCACTGGCAATTTCTCGCCTCATGGAATCGAATAATTTGAACTCAATTCGTTTGGTCCGGAATCTCTCTACTTTGGCCTTGAAAGAAACGGTGCTGTCTGAGGTGCACATTTGGGTCTGCAATTCCAAAAGTTGACCATTTTCATCCACTCCATACATCTTGACTGTCTGTGCTAATTGTCCTTGCACTCGCACTTGTGCTTTGACAGTAGGAGTGAAGAAATTTCCGCCAACATTGAAGTTCATAATTGTGATGCTAGCTTGCACCTGCGGTATTGGAGGATATGGTGTTGGTGGCGTTGGCGGTTGTGGTGTTGGTGGATACGGTTGTGGTA
>JAKLHB010000287.1 GCA_022710345.1 Planctomycetota bacterium | reverse complement strand
CTATAAATTTCCCAATTCCAGGTATGTTCCTGATATATGGGCATGGCTGGAATTCACAGGTGCGCATATCCTGCGGGCATCGGATTTCTTGGATTTTTTTGAGGAATACAACATCCGCTTGCAGAAAATTGAGCACAGCCACAGGCAATATCTGGTGGTCAGCATCATCATTCTCATGCACTGGATAGTGGATATATTTCTGTTTGCCCTGGCCATTCAATGGCTATCTTTTCCATTGCAAAAATGGTGGAAAAAATTGCAGAGAAAAATCAAATTTCGCTGGATCAACAAGATTGCTGTCTGTACGCTGATTGGGGTGATCATTATTTTGGGAATCATGATCCGCAAGACCAATCGCATGGATTGGCTTTTATGGCCTATAGATAACCTCATTCGAGTGGTAGATGTCGGCGATACATTTCAATTGCTCAATATCAAGCTTCATTCATTGCCTCGCAATGGATGGATTTGCATGATTAGCTTGCTCTTTCGCATTTTATTGGCGTATTACATTGCCATATACGGCAGTGCGTGGAGGCTCAAGACGATTGGAGGCAGAGGACTGACCATAGATGAGCTTGTGCGCCATCTGGCCAGTCCAGATTCGAATGTGCGAAAAGCAGCAGCCCAGGCTTTGGGAAATATGGGTATAGCCGCTCAATCTGCGATATCACCTTTAATCAAGACCGTGCTAGATCGGAATGGTGATGTCCGAAAGACCGCTCTCTATGCCTTGGGCAAAATTGGCAAGGCAACAATCTTTCATTTGGGCAAACGTCTGAGTCGTACAGGCATCTATTTTAAGACTTTGTAAATGACTCGGCATAACCAGAATCGCATAACCTCAGCCTTTGAACAAGCTGGGCTACAGATTGACGGTATCTGGGATATCAAAATATACCTCAATATAACGAATTTTGGAAAGCCAATATATCAATCAAAGCTGGTAATTTGCCCGCTATCGTCCTTTGGAATACGCTTCCAATTCCCGGCGCATGATGTCGCTAGCTGGGAATTTGCTCGCTATCGTCCTTCGGAATACGCTTCCAGTTCTCGGCGCATGATGTCATTTAAGGTGCCACGTCGCTCGATCACAGTTGCTTTGCCTGCCTGGGTGATCAAGATTGAAGCAGGTAAATTCATGGAATTATACTCGCTTTTCATAGAATGGCAATACGCACCAACGCAGCCCATGACCATAAGGTCTCCAACTTTGAGGATAGGGAACTCGCGTGGGGCTAGGGTTCCATCATTTTTGACCGTGAATACATCGCCTGATTCGCAAAGATAGCCAGCGACTACATAATGCCGTTTTCCATCCATTTGACGGCCATCGCCAGCAATAAAGCGAATGGGGTGATAGCTTCCATACATAGCAGGCCGAATATTGTGATTTAGGCCTGTATTCACAATCACAAAATGATAGCTTGGGGTGCTTTTCACGGCTTGAACTTCAGCGATTAAGGTGCCACTTTCTGCCACAATGTATCGGCCTGGTTCAATATGAAGGGAGATGTCCTTGCCCAATTCACGAGAAAAAGCTTCCATACTCGCGGAAAGTGTTGATCCCCATTCATTCAATGGCATGGGACGGTCGCTTTCTGGATTATACACAACAGGTAGGCCACCGCCCAGGTTGACAAATTGCAAATCTTCAAAATCGCGCGCTATATCAAGGGTTTTATCCTTGATCTTGAGCCAATGGTCTAAATCAGTCCCAGAACCTATGTGTGAGTGGACACCAATGATTTTAATGCCACACTCTTTGGCTAATGTCCTGGCTTCTGGCACTTGATCAAAGTAAATGCCATGCTTGCTACTTGGGCCGCCTGTATTGGTTTTATTCGTTTCGCCATGTCCTTCTCCAGGATTCACACGAATCGAACATACAGTCCTTGCAGAAATGGTTCCTAACAGTCTAATTTGGTCACTAGAAGTGCAATTGATCAAGATATTGCGTTTGACCAGTTCTTGATAGACTTCCCTCGTAGCGCCTTCACCAGTATAGTAGATTTCTTCTGGTATAAATCCAGCCCGCAAAGCTCGATGGACTTCATTGAGGGATGATGCATCAATCCATAATCCTTCTTGTTGAATGATCTTGAGGATAGCTTGCAATGTCAATGCTTTGCAGGCATAGCGAATTCGGGTATTTTTATATTGGATTGCATTTTTCAGGTCATTGCATCGGCACCGAATCATGGCTTCTTCAAAAATATAGAGCGGTGTATGATAGGTTGTCGCAAGATCCAGAAGTTTCAAATCAGTGAGCGTGGTCATCATATTTCTGCTCAATATAGGCGTTTCCCAAAAAACGTTATCATGAGATTTGCTCAATATAACAGATTTTTGGGAGCCTACTATATTCTAGGCCATTGCCTGACTTTAAAAAATTAGATAAATAACAATCCTTGACAACGAAGCTCTTCCCAAAAGTTTTTTTTAATCCAATTTGCAAAAATAAGCTTGGGAAAATGTTGTGCAAAACTCTCTTGTATCATCTGAAATGTCAAAGGCTGAGGTTGATCTAATTCAGCTTTTTGGAGGATATCTATGATCCAGTCTATTTCTTTTTTGGGCATATCAAAGGTGATGCCACCTTCTCGAGTGGATAAAATCGCTATTGTTTCAGGCTTGGATGCTTGAGCTTTTTTGCCTTTATTTTTGCTTTTTCTGCTTTTCCGCTTTGGGGGCATGGTGACCTCCATAACATCTCGGGCATTCCCTAGCCAAAGCACACGAGCATTTAGTTTTGGCAATAGGTTGTATGGTGCAACTTGGCACAATTTAACAACAAAATCTGGATCAACATCATCACTGCACGGTTCTTCTGGGAAAAAGATTTCGTCTCCTGGTTCCATGCCCTCGCTTTCCCATTCGTATGTTTTTTCGGATGCTGTGGTAGCAAACTCTTCTAGTTCTGGTAATGGGAAAGGCTCGTACTCGAAAATTTCGTTGCAAGCAAAATCATGATCCGGCACTTTCAGATTGGATAAACTGTATAAATCTGGGTTTTTTGCCATTGGGCTATGAATGGATAAAGCAAAAGCATGCCAGTGCGCAGAGCGAATCAAAGCATTTTTAAACAATTGACGTACAATTTCCAATCCTTCATACATTTCAGCAATTGTCTGGGTTGGAAAGCCATAGATCAGGTATGCATGGAATAAAATATCTGCGCCAGAGAAATTGCGTAAGACGGGTATAATATTTTCGAGTTGATATCCTTTGTCCATTTTGGACAAAAGCCGATCACAAGGTGTTTCAATGCCGCCTGCTACTGCAATACAACCTGCATTGGCCATCAATTGGCATAGATCCCAGTTGAATGCGGACTCACATCGAACATTGGTCCACCAGCTTACGTGTAGCTTTCGATGCAAAATTTCAAGGCACATATCTCGTAAGAGCTGTGGCGGCGCTGCTTCATCCGTGAAATGGAAAGAGCGTTTGCCAGTCTGGGCTATGATCTTTTCCATTTGATCAACCACAGTTTGTGGATCCGATGGTTCATAGCGTTCGATGTAATCCAGGCAAGTGTCACAAAAAGAGCACCGATGCCAATAACAGCCATGGGCTAATGTAATTTTATTCCAAAATCCATCTGTCCAAAGACGATACGAAGGGCTTAGATTATCCAGTGTTGAGAGATATTGATTTACCTGAATGCCAGTGTAATCTGGATCACCCCTGTCTTTCCAAGCAATGTTTTCTTTGGAATCTCCTGCGATGAGCTGGATGCCTTGGTCTTGTGCTGTGTACGTTCGTATCAGCTCGGTTTTGGAATAAAGGCCTTGAAGATGCTCTAAAATTCTTAAAAGTGGAGCTTCGCCATCGTCTAAGGCAATAAAGTCAGTATAATCCAATATTTTAGACGTGCGGATTTCACGAAGTTCTGTATTGACATAACCGCCGCCTAATACGACTGCAATGTGTGGATGATTCTTTTTGATATACTGCCCCAATTTTAAGGCTGCAAAGAGATTTCCTGGAAAAGGCACAGTCATGCCTATGACCGTGGGCTTTATGGTCTGAATTTTCTGTTCAAATAGCTCGCATAGCCAATCTTCTAAAATTGTATTGGGCTGCTGGAGTGCTTGTTCTAGCTTATCAAAAGAATGCGCAGCAACGCATAGATTCTCTCCATACCGAACTCCGTGGAAAAGAGGAGAGATGGTATCATGGATCATCATGGACAAATCCACAAAATACCAGGTGATCAAAAATTTAGCCTGGTCGTAGATGCCGCAATCTCCAAAACTTTCGTGGATTTTGTCCTGTATTAACATAAAAGCCTCTTCTACATCTTCAGTTATAGAGTTAGGCTTCAAGAACATAGCAGCATGATTCTGAGACATGGGTAAAATATGGTTAGACACAATCGCTTGTGCTATACCAGGCTCAGGATGTTGCAGAAATTCGAGTGCTAAGTCAATTGCATTGATATATTCATGTTGCAACTGTACCACTCGGTGTGTCATAAAAGATAAGTCAGCCGCTTTGCTTCGGATGATTTCGAAGATTTTTTCTAATCCAGGTTTTGAAAAAATACGGCGAATGAATTCGATGTTCAAATCCACCTGCTCCACATCATAGCCCATCTTTTTCAAAAATCCTTGAAGATAGATCGTGGCTGGATATGGGCTATTCCATTGCATCAAAGGTGGGGTAATTAACAAGATTTTCATATTGGTTTCCTAGCATCAATCAGGACGACGGGGACTTAATTTTTCTGCGGCTAAAATTTTATCTTGCAGCCGCTCTTGCATCCAATAATCCAAACAACGGAATAAACACCATTTCAAATCGCTTGGATTCCACGGTAAGATGAGATAATCCCAAATGCCTTGTTGCTTGGCAATTTGGCATAATCTCGGGCTGTATCTTGGAAATAGGCCTACAATAGGAATTGGATTTTCCTTGATTTTTGGAAGCAGATGAGGTAATACAGTGTCCAGCGTGGTCGCATCAATAAAAATCGCGCCAATGTTGGCATAATCATTGCGTTGTGTGATGATGTCAAAGCCAAAAGGGAAATATTGGCTAATCTTGCCTAAGTTCTCTTGGAGTTCAGCATGAGAGTTCGCTAGCAAGTGGATCCGAAAAACCGCAGGGAAATACGTATGCAGCACAAAGGGAATCTCCAGATTAAAGCCCCATTTGTCCGATGTGAGATAAGCCGCGCACTCTCTGCAATAGCTTTGCACATTCTGCTTCCAATGCGATAGTTTATCCACAATCTTGGCATCTGTGTTGCGAATGCTCACCATGGTCGTTATTTTAATCGAGGGATGTTCTGGCGGATCAGGGATAATATTCCAATTGAGCTTGAGGCTGCTATTTTTTTCTGCACGCCAGAGCGAGGCAGTCATGAACATCATCAGCAAATTTGTAATTTTGCATGGGTCGCCATACAGTAAAATGGGCTGCAACTCTTGCACGATTTGCAAAGTAATATTGCGTTGTTCCAGAGTAAGTCGGAGAGATTGAAGCACTCTTTCCAGAAGATCATGAAATGCAAAAACATGCCTGCGTTCTTCTCGCCCTTCCTTGCGAAAAAGTTCTTGCCAGACTTCATCCATTTGTCGGATGTAACGCACTAATTCCATAGGATATGCGGCTGCAGAAAGCATGGCTCTTGTGAAATATTCATACGTATGTTGAAGAAATAGCATTTTAGCATGATCTGGCGCGTTTTGCTCTGGTTGTTTAGCAGTGTCCTTCGCTCGATCTGCGACCACTTGAGTCCCAATATGTTGATATTCTTTCAAAATATTTAAAAATTTTTGGGCTTCCTGCTGGATTTCTAAGATTTGCTCTAGCCTGAATACACCATGAGCATTGCGAAGTATCTGCAGCAAAGTTTCTATTTTTTCAGCTTGAGGGATGATGGAGTCAAGCTTTAAGACCTGCGCTTTGCTTTTGATTTCGGCGATGGCATTGAACAAGTCTTGCACCAATAAACGGTTCATAGTTCCTTGGGTGATCATGGTCAGCTTTTCTTCAAACACCGCCATCTTATTCTGCAAGTCTTGCAGGAAATCTCGAATCATATCTGGGTTTTGGTGGAACATTTCCAATGCGTATGAAATTTCTCTAGTTTTTTGCTCCAATTGTTCTTGCGTTAGTCGAATTTGCGCTTCCCATTGTTTTTTTTGCTCCTCAGTCATCTGCTGCCATTGTTTTTCTTGCTGTGTCCATTTCTGCTGCTCGTCTTTGAGGTACAAATTTTCTTCCTGCATGCGACTAAGCATGGTCTCTAATTGTTGGTATGATTCTTGCGAACGTTGTTGCTCTGTGGAAAGCTCTTGATTTGAATGCTGCAATTGCTCTTGTTCGTTTTGAAGCTCTTGATGTACTTCCTGCAATCTCTGATTATGGGCATGGATTCGTTGGTTTTCTTCTTTCAATTGCTC
>JAKLHB010000286.1 GCA_022710345.1 Planctomycetota bacterium | reverse complement strand
CGAAATTTCTCTATTATCTTCAAAACAAAACACTTGCATTTCGAAATTTTGATCTCATGCACGTGCCATCCTGGTTACGGAAACGTCTGTAACCATCATAGCTTGATTTGCGACAAATGACTAAAATTGCGGCTCTTCATGTGGCGTGGCATCAGCATCAAATTGATTCATAAATTTTTTGTAACAGTCTGGACATATCCCATGGCTAAAAACAGCGGAAGAATGCTCAGAGATATATTTTTCAAGCTGATGCCAAAAATTTTGATCATCCCGAATTTTTTTACAATAAGAACAAATGGGTACTAAGCCTTGGAGTGTTTTGACCTGAGACATGGCTGTCTCTAGTTCTTGCACTCGTTTAGAAAGAGTAGTCTGCAATTGTAAAACTCTTTCCCCTACTCGAATTCTCGCACGCAGTTCTTGAATATCAAATGGCTTACAAATATAGTCATCTGCACCGGATTCTAATCCTTTGATCACATCTTGAGGCCGTCCGTATGCAGTGAGAAGAATGAGATGAAATGCTTGCCCAGCTTTTTTGGTACGGACAAGCCTACAAATTTCCAGGCCATCTATATCTGGCATCATCCAATCCAAAACCACAATAAGTGGTTGGCCCTCTTGTTCAATGATGCGCCAAGTGTCAAGACCATTATCTGCTGGAAAAACATGGTACCCCCATCTACTCAATACACTTTGCAGCAATTGTCTTGAGATAGGATCATCTTCAGCGATCAAAATTTTCATAGGAATCAGCGATCCAATCTCGATTGAGCATCGAGCAGTCGCCCCTCTTTTGGAATAATGAGTAAGATGTGGTTTAATCATCAGGGCATGCTCAAACATCGAACATACCTGGCCGCTAAAACGGCCTGAATTTTATTCTTTACGTTATTTTGTCCATTTCCGTACAATCACCGGAGGCGGAAAATTTATGAATTCTGAGCAATTGATCGAAGTGGATAGGGCTGGTACCATCATAGGAACCATTGACCATGATAAATTAAATCCGAACGGAATTTATGCTGCTGTGCTTGGATTATTCCAAATTGAGCAAATCCCAGGAATTATACTCTTTCAAAGAGGAAAAGATAGCCGAGATATGCAGGGATTTTGGGCATTGTTATCCGGGTTTATGAATACCCTTGACCTGCAGCCCAAAGATCAAGTAAATGGCCTTGTCTCCAATGAATCTGCGCTAGCGGCTTTGCAAAGAGAAGCACAAGAGGAATTGGCGTGGCCTTTAGCTCATGCCCGCAAAATTGATGTCTTGCAGCGTTTGCTCATACCACAGGGGCAGGGCAAATATCAGCTTTATTTTTTCTTGATTCATATACAGATTTCTTCATCAGAATATGAGGGCATACAAAAAAGCGTGATGCGGCTAGCTTCTTGTTCAAAAAAACGCGCGGAAATTATATCTGTCCGCCATTTTACCCGTGTGGAGTTTGATCAAGAACCTAACTTAGGCCACGCGCTTCGAACATATCGCCATGTTTTTTCGGAATTTCTGAAAGATTAGCGAGTTTTTTTCTCTGGATTTTCTTGGGCCAAAAACCATATTGCACCAACAATACAGAGTAAAAAAGGCACGGTACTGTAAATATATAAACGGTTGACTAGCCCCATCACTGCAAGGCCAAAACCAAGCCAGAAAAAAGTGAGAGGCCAAAAGTTTTTAATTTTAGGACGTGCAATTTCTAAAAATACGAGACCAACTATACTTACAGTAATCATAGCTGGATAAAGACGCAGTAAAAATCCTAATGCAAAAACAATCAGCACAAGGCCAGTGATGAAGCATAACGAAGCCCACCAAGGGGCTGTATGGCCTAATAAAAGCTGAATGCTGGTCTTCACCTCAGCCATATTTTTGAATCGTTTATCCGGTGTGCTCAACATCTTTGCCACTAATTCATCCACTTCTTTAGGACAATCCGCCAATCCACTAGGCGGCTCTAAGCTTAGCGGAAAATTTCCTGTGATTAAACGATATAATATCACTCCCATCGAATAAATATCGCTTTTCACTGTGATTTTGCCTTGCTTTTGCTCTGGAGACATATAGTTCCAAGTTCCGGCAGCCTTCATGTCCGCTGCTTTTAAGCAGCCACTGAGCTCAGCATTCGCTCGTTCTCGAATATGATAACTGCCTAGCCCAAAATCAGCAACCTTTATACCATCTTTGCATAAAAAAATATTGGATGGTTTTAAGTCGCCATGAATGATCCTCTGATCATGAGCCACTTGCAAAATATCAGCGATATACCATACAATTTCTAGCGCTTCTTGCCATGGAAGCTTACCATCTTGTTGCAATTTTTGCTCTAGTGTGATGCCATCTATATATTCCATGCGAAGATATGGCTCTTCATTCGTGGTATCCATATCTGTCACTCGAATAATTCCTGGATAATTGAGGGTATGCATCACAGTACCTTCTTGCCTTAGTATCTCCAAGAATTTTGGGTCTTTAGCAAATTTGATCACTTCTTTTTTGCCGGCTAATTCTAAATGTTCTGCGACCCAAACTTCTCCAAATCCCCCCATACCTAAAAAAGACACTAAACAAAATTTGCCAATGGTTTGGCCCGGTTGATGTTTGGGGTCTTGCATTCAGTATCCTTTCTTGAGATAATCGTCTGGAGGCGACTATGATTGACTAGCAACTTGCATCATACTGTATTTTAGGACAAATTTATGGGAAACGCAACAATTTTTTGGCCAGGAGCAAACATTCGTATATTTGCTCTCTATCATTTTACTGTGCATATTGTTAACTTCGTTGCTAGTATAAAGCATTATCCTTCATTGAGCAACTACATTTTTCATGGGAAGCTTTATGGAACAAAATACACTACCTACTTTTTCAAGTCATTTTCAAATGCAATGCTTTAGTTCTTTACTAGAATATCTAAAAACATCCGAAGATAAGGAACAACATAAAGAGATTTGCCAACATATTGCAACATTGGAAAAAACACCAAAAGCCATCTTAGTTCCCAACAGTAGAATTGCTTTTGCAGCATGCTTTTTAGCATCTGGTGCAGCAGGCAGCCATATTTTGGTTCATCACCATTTGTCTGCTATAGGTGAACTTTGGTTGGAAGAGTTGGCTCAGCTAGGCGTTGCGATAGATCGAGCGGATTTTCATGATCCCAATGCCATAGAAGCAGCATTTCATCCTAAAACGCGAGCTATGTGGTTGGAAATCCCTTCCCAACCATTTTTAGATATTGTGGACACTACGGTTTGTGCACAGTTAGCAAAACAAGCTGGAGTGATGTTTGCTGTAGATGAAAGCCTGGGCACTCCTTTGCTCTTCAAAGAACCGCACCCTGCAGACATCATTATATGCTCAGGCAATTATTTAACTGGTTTAGGAGATGCCATTGGATATATCGCAGGGTACGATGCATTCTTAGAACATATTCAACCTATCATTACCAAGCTTTCCCCAGATCACAATGAAAATCAATTACTTTTGTTGCAACAAGCCTGGGAAAGCCTTTCTTTAAGATTGACGAAACAAAGCCAGACAGCGTTGGCAATAGCAGAATTTTTCCGAAAAAATAATAAAATAACACAAATATTTTATCCAGGACTTTCCACACATCCAGACCATGCACAAGCAACACGATGCCTTCAATCGTATGGAAGTATCATGACATGGAATTTAGACACAGATTGGCAAGGATGCCTGCGTTTTTTAGAATATTTTAAAATTATTAAAATAAGCCCGATTTGGGGGCAAAGAAATACCACCATTGAGCATCTCAGCTCCATGAATTATTTAATGGTACATCCAAATCAAAAAGCAAAACTAGGCATTGGGCCAGGAACCATTCAGCTCTCGATTGGAATGGAAAAAGCAGAAGATATCATTCAAGATTTGGACCAGGCGCTGCGGAGAATTTAGTATGAAGCTTTACGCCATTAGTGACCTTCACCTGAGCTACCCAGAAAATAGAGATGCATTAGCAACTATCCCTTATTATCCAGAAGATTGGCTCATCATAGCCGGCGATATTGGCGAATCTGAAGCACATTTTCATTATGCTTTCTCGATTTTATCCAAACGCTTTGCCACATTGATCTGGACACCTGGCAACCATGACTTATGGTGCCATCCATTGGCGAATGGGCTACGAGGAGAAGAGAAATATCAAAACTTAGTGCGCATTTGCCATGAATATGGCGTGATCACACCGGATGAACCTTACCCAGAATGGCGTGGTGAAGGCATATCGTGTTATCTAGCCCCATTATTTTTACTCTATGACTATAGCTTCCGGCCACCAGAAGTTGCGTATGATGAAGCTCTGCATTGGGCGCATGATTCTGGCCTGATGTGCAAGGATGAATTTTATCTCAATCCAAGGCCTTATCTATCTGTACCCCATTGGTGCAATGAACGCTATAATTATACGTATGCCAAACTTCAAGCATTGCCGCGTGACAAACCAATGATCCTCATCAACCATTATCCATTGCATGCTGAACCGCTCAAACGACTCACACGCATTCCACGCTTTTCCATTTGGTGTGGCACTGCAAGAACCCAGACATGGCATCAAGAATTTCTAGTCCATGCAGTAGTCTATGGCCATTTACATATACGTGCCACTGATTTCTATGAAGGTGTCCGTTTTGAAGAAGTTTCTCTAGGCTATCCCAAACATTGGGACTTGAGTCAAAATTTATCCTTTTATTTCCGAGAAATCTTACCAGGAAGCAATGTTGTAGAAATGCCTTCAGAGCGAGTATGACAAAAGTTTGATTAACCGACAGGGAGATCATTGTTCAAAAGTATCTAGTGGTAAACAAGATATTTTTACTAAGACAAATTTTCTGCAACCGACCATAAGGAGTGATGTATATGCAGAAGTTGATTTGGACGATTTTACTAGTTGCTGTATGCAATTTATTATTAGGACAGGAAGAATACTACCCAGATTCTGATCTAAGCATTGTTCGAGTCGAAATTCAACCCGAACGAGTCACTTTAAAACCTGGAGAAACGGTGCAATTTAGCTTTCGTGCCTTTGATGCTAAGGGAGAAGAAGTCCCTGCGGGTTTTAGTTGGGCTTTTAACGGTGGAACATTGCGACAGAATGGCACCTATACTGCTGGCGATCAGCCAGGGGAATATATCCTAGAAGCTCAAGTATCTACAGGTGTCAAGGCGAGCGCAGCAATCACAATTGTGGATATCACAGGTGGCGCAAGTCGCAAAGTTGCGAAAGTAACGATTACCCCAAATAGCGTAGTTCTATGGCCTGGCGAACGCCAAAAATTTGAATTTGCAGCATTCAATGACAAAGGCAAAAGTTTGTCTGTTGGCTATAGAATTAGCTTTAGCGGCGGCGAAATGGATTATCAAAGCGTTTATACAGCAGGCAATCGGCCTGGAAAATATAAAATTCGCGTGCAAACCGAGGATGGCCAGCAAAGTGATGCTGAAATTATTATCGTACTGCAGGGAGCAGTAAAGCCTACCCCAGGCACTCCTGCTTCATCAACACCTGCTGCCCAAAGCCAAACGAGTGCAACATCTGCTGGGCAAACTCCTGCGACTAGCCAACCTGCTGACTCTTCTGATCAAGCTACAGCAGGGACTTCTACTCAACCTGCAAACCCTACACAGGTTGATGCTCCGACTGCGCCTGAAACAAAACCTATTGCCGAGCCTGCTACAACAAAACCAGCAGCCACTTCTATGGCACCAGGAAAACTTGCCCGTTTTGCTTTAGTGCCCTCCAAAATACGTGTACGTCCATCTGGGAAATGCAAGTTTCAATTGATTGCAACCGATGATCAAGGCCGTAAAGTGGCTGCCCGGATTTCATGGCTCTATCGAGGCGGCCGATTAGATTCTGACGGTGTGTTCACAGCAGGGATCGTATCAGGGCAATATCCAATCATTGCCACTTCAGATACAGGACTTGTTGCAAAAGCACTTGTTGGAATTATAGAAGGCACTGTCCCAGAAACACCCTATTGGATCGAGCTAGAGCCCCCGGATGTTACTTTAAAGCCTGGAGAACAACAAAAATTTCAATATAAATTAACCGATGAATCTGGCAACCCAGTTCAATCTGAAACCATTCAATGGGATTATCTAGGCGGCACCTTTGACTCAGCAACTTTATTATATACGGCTGGTACAGAAATAGGCTCTTTTTATTTAGAAGCCTTCATTACCGAAAATGTCCGCACACGTGCTCATATTGAGATTAAACCATAGTGGATTTTAGCTAAGAGCGCTAAGGCGAGGGCAAAACCCTCGCCTTAAGCCAAATGCCTTTCAAAAAAGGATAGCACCATGTTGGAAAGATTAAGACAAGAGCAGCCATTGGCCAAAAGAATTCTGTGGAAATTGGCCAAAACAGCATTGAAAAAAATCCAGGTAGTGGGGCCAAATG
>JAKLHB010000285.1 GCA_022710345.1 Planctomycetota bacterium | reverse complement strand
ACAAAACACTTGCATTTCGAAATTTTGATCTCATGCACGTGCCATCCTATTTTTGGCTGGTTACGGAAACGTCTGATTATCGTAATCATAGCACTAGCGTACGAAAAAGCTTAGCATGTTCAATAGTTGTTTTCAAAATATGTTAATATATTATAGCCGCTACCGTTATGGCGTTTCTTAAAAAACGTTATAATCAGCAAAATTCAGTTGAATATTCGCTTGCCAAATGGTAATTTTATAGCAAAATTTTCCTAGAAAGGTAGGCATTTTGTTTGATCTTGAAACAAGAGGCGATCATTTTACGATCCGTAGAATATAGTGATAGCAGCCAAATTTTTACCTTGCTTACCCCTGAATATGGCAAAATTGGGGTTATGGCAAAAGGATTGCGAAAAAGTAAAAATCATCAGCAAAGTATTATGGAAGTTCTGAATTACATTGATCTTGTGTATTATCAAAAGACACAAAATCAGTTGGGAATTGTCAAAGAGTGTTCCTTGAAATATTATTTCCCCAGTTTGCGAGATGATTGGGGCCGTCTATTGGCTGCTTTATATTGTGCAGAATTGATTCGTGAATGTCTTGAGGACAATGATCCAAGCCCCAAGCTCTTCCAATTACTGCGGTTTGCCTTATACAAGCTGGGAAACTTAGGCAACCCACAAAATGTTTTATTTTATGTACAAACCCATGCTCTGAATCTTTTGGGATTTTCTCCAAAACTAGATCAGTGCATGGAATGTGGCCAAGAATGGCCAGCATCGCATCAGATGATTTACTTTTTACCCAAAGAATGTGGTGGGCTATGCGAATCGTGTCATTCCCAAAGCCATAATAAACATGGGATTACAATTCAAATTCCGACTATGATGAAATTGGCAATGTTTCTGCAAACTGCCCGGCAAGGATCACTCGATGCCATGCAGTTCACGACCAAGGAAAGCCAAGAATTATATCATTTTTTCGACCAATATCTTCAAGTCGTTTTGGATAAAAAGTTACGCTTAAGCCCTTATATTAAGCAACTATGCGAACAATCTATAGAAGGAGCGATTCCACTCGCTAAGCTATGAATAATCCAATTTCCACAATACCAACTACCACCTCCTGCCCTGCGCAAGCCACGGACTCACCCTTGTATTTGCTACGCTTGTTCCGCGATTTACAGAGCAGGATATTCCATAATTTAGTGAAAACTTGGCGACAGCATTCCTTGCTCAAAATCATCGTCATCACCATATTTGCGCTGTTGTTTTTGATCAGTATCTTTGTCTTTTTCTACAGAGGCTTTATCTTTTTTGACCGATATATCCCACGCGACTTTTTCAACATGATTGTGGATTATTTGTTTTCGGTCTTCTACTTTGTCTTATTGGTGATGCTTGCGTTTTCTTCCACAGTGATTGCTTTTTCAGTGTTTTTTCACGCACAAGAAACACAGTATCTCATGACTTGCCCACTGCCTTTTGCATCTATTTTTTTCTATAAATTTTTTGAAACATTTTTGATAGCATCTTGGTCAGTGTTTTTTCTGGGTGTTCCCATTTGCTCTGCTTATGCGATCCAACAGCATGTTTCTTGGGATTTTTGTCCTTTGCTCATTTTGATTTTCATTCCTTTTGTGACGATTGCAGCACTTTTAGGATGTTTAGGTACTTTTTTAATGGTCTTATACTTGCGCAAATTTATGCGTTGGATTGGCGTTGCATTTGTCATTGGAATGGTGGTGGGTGTTGTCATGCTCATTGGGGCCATTGCAACGTTACGCTACGAAAACCCCGCATTTAGTGCATCCTGGCTTTTCAGTTTGTTCGAGTATTTTAGCTTTGCCAAGCATCCATTGGCACCATCAACCTGGGCATCCAAAGCCATGCTTTATCTTTCTCGGCAAGAATATGGTGATTTTCTTTTTTATCTCACCGCATTGTATTCCACCATGCTGTTTTTAGGCATGCTTTCTTATGCTTTCGTTTATCGAGGATACGCAGATGCGTGGAACACTGTCCATAGCAACAAAGTCCAGCAAAATTTATGGCCATTGCGCTGGTTGAAAAAAACCATCCGCCCTATATTTTTTCTGCATCCGCAGGACAAAATTTTCTTGGAAAAAGACATCAAAATTTTTATTCGAGATCCCCTGCAATGGAGCCAATTTGCCATCTTACTTGGTTTGCTTCTATTGTATATCCTCAATTTGCGTACATTCCAATATGATCAGCGTATTTTATTCTGGCGGCATTTTATCACCACATTGAATCTTGGCGCAACAGGCATGATTTTATGCACATTCGCAAGCCGCTTTATTTTTCCCATGCTTTCGCTCGAAGGCAAACGTTTTTGGATGCTAGGCATCATGCCCATTTCCAAGCGCGGCGTGCTTTTGACAAAGTTTTTGTTTTCCGTAGTTACTTTGACACTCACGAGCGAAATTTTGATCTTTCTTTCTTGCTACATGCTGCGGCTTCCTTGGGGCCTTATTCTGCTCAATTGCTTTAGCGTCCTAGAGATTACCCTAGGGGTGTCTGGTTTAGCCGTTGGCATAGGAGCAATCTATCCAAATTTCAAAGAAGATAGCCCTGCTAAAATTGTTTCAGGATTTGGCGGCACACTCAATTTGGTGATTAGCCTATTTTTTGTGCTTGGCATGGTTTCACTCCAGAATATCCCAGCATATCTTATTCTTCGGGAAACCATTTCCCCCCTGACCCTCTATCTTTGGACAATCGCGGGTTTAATGATTACTACAGTCGCATGTATAGTGCCCTTGCACTTGGGAATTAAGTCTTTCGAAGCTTTGGAAATGTAGCATTGCTCCAATGCCACATACCAACGATCCGAAGGTTTCATTCCGGCGCGCATGACACAATTATTTTATAGTGTTATGCGCGCATCAATAAATGCAAGGCTGCGTGATTATGCTTCTGCCGAACGATTTGTCAAACCTTATTTTTCTCTGCATAGCCGCCGACTTTGTAGCCATAACTGCTGTACTCCAGAATCATGGTGATGCAAAGCCTTCACCATAACAGCCCAGCCAGTATCAATTTTGTTCTGGCATAGAATCAAAGCCAATCTCAGGATTGAGGACGAGCAGTTGCTGATATGCCTGGATTAAGATTTGGCAACGTTCGCGCAATTGCATCACGGATTCCACAGTAGGCATGGATTGGATGCGTGTTTGCAAAGCAGAATATTCAGCCATTTGAGCAGATGGACATGCAAAAGCATTCCACTTTTGCCGTACTTCTGCAATGATGTATCCTATAAAAGCTACATTCCGTTCTAAGGCTGCAATGGCATTCCAATTTTCTTTGCTTTTGGGTATATCGCTGCTTGGGATTTGGCAAGCTTGATACTGCTGCTTTTGCAAGGCATCTTGAATAGGGGTAATATCTTCGTATGTTTTTGGCATAGTTCCAAGGTTTGCGAGAGTGCTCAGCAAATAGGCAGATTCTTGCATTGTCTGGATGGCTGCTGCATAGCGGGTTTCTACCTGATCTATAGCATGGTTCCAATATTCGAGCGAAGGATTTGTTGCTTTGCTTGAAACCATCTCTTGGGAGAGATCTAATTTCGGCAATGTTTGAGGCTGAGTGCTATGACAGCTTATAGCAAGACAGCCTAGAAGCAACAACCAACAAATGTTATATTGTATCGTTTTCAACCATAAATGATTCATCACATCCTCTTGAATTTTTGAAAATAATAGGAGAACATCTGTGCCTGGTTCTGAAACAATTCGGGAACGAATTACTGCTCTTTTAAGTCAAATAGGGCCGCAAGATGCTATATGGGAATTTTGGGAGCACTTGCTCCATGATTGGGAAAAACAAGGCCATGCATATTTATGGCGCGTCCGAAATGCAATTCTATACCATGATACCATGCTTCAAACCCTGAAGTCCTTGCATGAAGAGCATGATGTCCATCAATTATTAAACCTCATTTTAGACAAAGCCATTGAATTAACCCAGGCTGAACGTGGATTTGTGCTGTTAGAAAATCAGGAAATTGCAAGGAATTTCACAGGCGAAGCAATTGTAGGAGAATACCAGATCAGCCGCTCCATTGCTCATGAAGTCATGCAGAGCAAAACACCGCTTTTGACTGATAATGCAAGGCTGGACCAACGATTTGCTTTATTTCAATCTATCCAAGAACATCGTTTGATCTCGATCTTGTGTGTCCCAATATGCTTGCATGACCAAAGTATTGGAGTGATCTATTTAGACAATCGCTTGGTACGTGGCTGTTTTCAACAAGCAGACATTGCATTGTTGTCTGCATTTGCAGAACAATCTGCGTTAGCGATTTACAATGCACGCCTGCATGCCCAAATTTTAGGGCAAACCAGGGATTTGCAGATCAATAATGAAGAATTGCAGCAAAAAGTCAATGAACAAACTGAACAATTGGCTTTGGCAGAACGGCAACTTCAATCCATTCGACCTAAGTATCAATACCATAACTTATATAGTCGCAATCCAAAGATGCAAAAAATTTTCAGCACCATTGAAAAAGCAAAAGACAGCGATATTCCTGTTTTAATCCTTGGAGACAGTGGCACTGGCAAAGAACTGATTGCCAAGGCCATTCATTTTTCCAGCATTCGCCAGCAACGCCCCTTTTTATCTGAAAATTGCGCTGCCATTCCAGAGACCTTGTTTGAAAGCGAGCTTTTTGGGCATGAAAAAGGAGCATTCACAGGTGCAGAACAATGCAAAAAAGGATTGTTTGAGCAAGCCGATGGAGGCACTTTGTTCCTCGATGAAATTGGCGAATTGAGCCTGGAGATGCAAAAAAAATTGCTTCGCGTATTGGCTGAAAAAAGTGTACGCCGCGTTGGCGGGCAGAAGCCAATCTCAGTGAATGTGCGGATTGTCACAGCGACCAACCGCGATCTTCAGCAATTGGTCAAGCAAGGTCAATTTCGAGAAGATTTATTCTATCGCCTCAATACATTGACCTTAATATTGCCTCCGCTACGAGAACGCAAAGAAGATATTCCCTTGCTGGTCGAACATTTCCTAAATGAAGCCATGCCATTGCAAGTAGACCCAACGCCAAAAAAATTAGAACCTGGGATCTTAAGCATTTTTTTCAACTATGACTGGCCAGGGAATGTGCGGCAATTACGCAATGAAATCTTCAGACTTGCGGCGTTGAGTGAAGAAAAATTTAGGATTCAAGATATATCTCCTGAGATTTTGTCCCACAAGACTAAACCCGAATCCCGTATTCAGCCCCTTCAGCAATTGCTTCAGGATGTAGAAAAGACTGAGATATTAAAGGCATTGGAAGCCACGGATTATAACAAATCCAAAGCTGCCCAATTATTAGGCATCAGCCGTTTCACATTACAGCGTAGAATGGAAAAATGTGGCATAGCGGATATTTAAAGCCCAGGCCATATTGGCCAAATAGAACGTATTTTTGGGGAAGCCAACCTGGTCGCTACAGTATCACATTTCTGCATCAGATTGTATTTGCTTGAGTTTGCGGTGGATAGAAGTTCGAAGCGCATACAAAAGATGCTGATTAGTCATGATGTTTTGCGTAGTATTTTTGTTGTGGATTCGTTTTCGAAGTATGACATCAGGCACCACACCATAAGGGACATGCATATCTTGGGCACGTGCATACCATTCTACATCAGAAGCAACATCAGATTCTATGTCTAAGTTGCCTATTTGATCAAACAAGGCTTTTTTCGCCAACAATGTTTCCATGATCTTGCCAACATGCGTTCCTTGCAGGATATGCT
The DNA here is from genome assembly GCA_022710345.1 of Planctomycetota bacterium. Classification (GTDB taxonomy): domain Bacteria; phylum Planctomycetota; class Uabimicrobiia; order Uabimicrobiales; family JABWCH01; genus JAKLHB01. The sequence continues at coordinate 710 of JAKLHB010000285.1, read as the reverse complement.
TCTGCAAACTAGGATGCACAGGATCGCCTGGCTCTAAGAAAGCTATAAAATAGCCTATGACATATTGTACCTCTGGATGATCATGAAAATACTGCATCTGCACACGTAGTTTATTTGGTTCCCATAGATCATCGTGAGATAAAAATGCGATGTATTCTCCTTTGGACTCAGCGATCCCTAGGTTGTAGCCATCGGTGACACCCTGGCCAGTCTGAGGAACATAGCGCAACTTGGAAAACGGCTGAGCCAGTTCCACAGTGCGATCTGTGGAATGTCCATCTACTAATATGATTTCCCAATTTTGATAAGTTTGATTCACGATGCTTTGAAGTGCTTGTTGAATAAACCGTTCACCATTGCGAACAGCCACAATCACACTAATCAAAGGTTCATTCATTCTGTTTTCTCCTACGCAGGATGGAATGATGCACTGCTTTTATAAAAAAAGACTGTCGAACCTGAATGTTGCTGCGTGTCATATTGTTGGCGTGGATTCGATAATATAAGGCAAGTTTAGGGACTATGTTCCATTGAGAAGCATCTTTACATCTCAAAAACCAATCCACATCTTCGCTCTGCCATAGGCGTTCGTCCAAATAGCCAACTTTCTCTAAAATACGGCGATGGCATAAAACACATCCCAGTAATGTTAAAAAACAAGGTGGTGTTAGCATCACCTGCTGCATTTTGCCACCTTGTTCTTTCATTTC
>JAKLHB010000284.1 GCA_022710345.1 Planctomycetota bacterium | reverse complement strand
AAGATGAAATGGAGGAATTTGACCCTAAGGCTGAACAAAAACGTGCTGAAGCAAAAAAGCAAATTGCAAGTAAATTGCAGATTGAAAAAGCAAATGCAAAAGCTTTGACTATGCTCAAAGAAATCCAAGACAAAGTTGCAGGCTTAGGACAAGCTGCTGCTTTGGATGTGATTGCTCCAATTTATCATCTAGAATATAAAGTGTTTCAAATGATACCAGAAGAGCAATTCTTTGCAGATACTGATGTCAAGCCCACTCAAGCTACTGAAATAATTTATAAAACTTTGGTTCCTGGCGAATTTTCAACGATCTTGGATGCTGCTCAAGCTGATGGATATAAGAAATTTTATTTATTTCGCTTGCAACAGCGAGAGTCTAGTAAAATTCCGAGCAAAGAAGAAGTTGAGCAAAATGAAGCATTGTTCTTGGACCGATATTATGCCAACAACAAAGATGCTCTTCGTACACCAGAACAATATCGTTTAGCGTATGTCATCGCTGATTATAAGAAAATTGCGCAAAACTTAGTGATCACTAGCAAAGCCAAATTCGATTTCTACGAAAAGTACAAAGATCAGTTATACCAAGTGAAAGATGACAAGGGTGAAGTAAGCTATAAACCTTTCAGCGAAGTCGAAGCTGATCTGCAACATCGTTTGGCTAATTTTAGCGCAATTCAAGAACTACAAAAATTGCACGAAATTTATCGTATTTGCAAAGAAAAAGGCAGCGATTTGCAACTTGGCCCAGTGGTCAAGGAATTGGCGAATCAAGTGATGCTTGCACCTGAGGGAATTCGATATGTTGAAGACTTGGAATTGAAAACATTGGATGAAATTCGGCAAAGCAATCCTGCTAATGATGCTGAAATAGAAAATCTCAGTTTGGAAAATCCAATCTCAGCAGTAAAAGATATTAGCTCAGGCAAGTATTTCTATAAAGTTCTGGCTGTGGTAAAACCAGAATCAAAAGAATTTGCAAAAACTCAAGAGCAAGTGAAAGAGCATTTCTTAAAAACACAAGCGCTCAAGAAAGCTGAAACAGCACTCAAGGAATGGGCAGAGCTATATCGTCAGCAGTATAAAACAGCCCGTGCCGCGTTGGAACAAAATTACGATCTGCAAATCAAGGCTGTTTGGCAAAAACGAGATTCTGTCAGCGGTCAAGAAAAGCAAAAATATGACGAAGAAGGCAATCGCCTATCTCTTGAAAAACAACAACGAATTCAAAATCTTGCAAATTCTATATTCCAAACACTGGCTTTAGAAAAAAGCTTGCCAGTCGCCCAATCTGCACTCATAGAACGCGAAAATCTTTATGAAATGAAGGAATTTAGAGAATCACCCCAAATTTATCAAGTTTTATCATTAGAAGTGAATGATCTTACTAGCCCTATTCCTGTAGAAAAAGTTGGCGATGTATTCTTAGTGCAATTGCTTGAAAAAAGAGTACCCAGCCTGAGCGAAATTCCTACAACTCAGTTGGACCATATTCGAGACATGCTCTGGCAACGTAGCTATCACTCAAGAATTGCAGGTTTCTTGACTCATAGCCGCCTCAAAGAAACTATGGGATTTAAGTATGAAGAATACTTAGAAGATGAGGAAGAAGAAACATCAACACCTGTTCAAGCTCCAATCCCTGATGATGTAGATTATTAAAAAAATAAACTATTGCTCTTTGCTGTTTAGCAAAGGGCAATAGTAAAAATTTTGGATTAGATAGCCAGGTGAAATCCCCCAAAATCTGCTATCTATCGCAAGAGTTATAAAGCTTAAATTTTTTTCAAAATAATCGTGAAAAGTTTTAAGCCGTAGATATGGTCTGTAAATTGGCCCACAGGCTATTTGCAGATGACCTCCCCAATTCATATTCTTCCAGCTTATCAGGTTATCAGAATGTCCAACGAATTTACCCCCGAAGAAAAGCTATTCTGCAAATTAGCTATCAAATACAATATCCTCAGCCGCGCCCAAATCAAAGAATGCCTACGCGTGAAAAAAGAAGAGCAAAACTCAAAGCCCCTTGCTATTTTTTTAATTGAAAAAGGGTATCTCACAGATACAAAATTGGATGAAATTATTTCTATCCACGAAAAAAATTTGGAGGCATTCTTAGCACGTGGCTATCAATATCAGTGCAACCGGGACTATGAGAAAGCCATTGTAGATTTTACGCGTGTCCTGAAAAGCAATCCATATCACATCGAAGCATTTTTAAACCGCGGTAATGCATATCTTAGTCTCAAACGATACGAAGAAGCAATTCAAGATTTTACAACTGCCCTTGAATTAGATCCCAATAATGAAGTAGCGTATACAAACCGCGGTGTCACCTATAATCAAATAGGTGAAATTGAGAAAGCCATTGCGGATTTTACACGTGCGATTGAGTTAGCACCTAAGTATGCTAAAGCTTATTATAGCAGAGGTGTAGCCTATCATTTTAGCAAACAATATGAGAAAGCGATCGAAGATTATACGCGGGCTATTGAGCTAGATAGCCGTATGGCTGACGCATATAATAATCGTGGTGTAATTTACACATTATATAAAAAGTATGATCTTGCAATTGCCGATTGGGAAATGGCTTTAACGATTGATCCAAACTTTACTTCTGTTCGGCTCAATCTTCAAGTGCTCAAACGACGTAAAGAATCTATGCAGCAAAAGCCATCTGAAGTAGCCGAAGTGAAAGACCCGGCTTCGTAGCCTTTTCATTGGCTTCGCTTAAAAATTTTTACTGTTTGCATTTGGAAAGGAATACAGATGCAAAAAATTAAAATTTCCAATAATGCTTTTGGTTTTCCATTGCCTATGGTTCTAGTAGGTACAATCGTGCAAAATGTCCCCAATTTTATGGCTGTAGGTTGGGTAAACCGAGTAAATTATCATCCTCCCATGATTGCGATTGGGCTTGGCAGAATGCATTGGACAAATCCAGGTCTCATAGAACATAAACAGTTTAGCATCAATGTCCCTAGCTTAGAATTAGTAGAAAAAACTGATTATTGTGGTATTGCGTCTGGAAAAGATCATGATAAGTCAAAATTATTTTCCCTATTCTCTGGTGAGCTAGCGTATGCTCCGATGATTGTCGAATGCCCTCTCAATATGGAATGCCGCCTATTTCAAACAGTAGAATTGCCCAGCAACACCATTTTTATCGGCGAAATTGTCAATGCTTATACAGAAGAGCAATATATTTCTGATGGCCAGCCAGATATCAAAAAAATTGCTCCTTTCTGCTTGACTATGCCAGATTGCAATTATTGGAAACTAGGTGAACCAATTGCAAAAGCATGGTCAGTGGGAAAAAAATTGATGAGCTAAGCTTTTTTAGTAACCAGCTTTCCTTTTTTAATTTCACAAAACCATAAGGAGAAACACGTTATGGGAAGCATCCAAACTGGCATAGATCGTCCTAAAGCGATCGAGTTATTGTCTAAAATTAAATTCGATGCCAATGAGCATGGTTTATTACCAGCCTTTGGAGTTTTGCTGAATCAATTTCCAGCTTCATTTTGGAATCTCTTTGCACAAAAAATGATTGTTAGTGCAGGAGAGCGTTTATACAATGATGTAGCAGGGCTTCTAGAAAATGCTGCTGCAGAATGTGGGTACCATACTGGTTGGGGTATTATTCACTCCCAAGAATTCAAAGCTGTGATTGAACCTATGATCAAGAAAGCTCCAGAAGATGTATTGCATGGAGCATTTGCTGTTTTCACAGCTTGGGGTTGGGGGGATGTCCAAATCGTTGAGCTAATTCCCAATGAAAAAATGGTGCTGCATGCTTCCAATTATTACGAAATGGATATTAAAGAAACTTATAAGCCTAAAAAACCTTGTGCATTTATGATTACTGGCGTAGCACGCGCTTTTTTTGACATTGCATACGGGCCGCCATACCCTACTGGATTGAACACCTTCAGATGTGAGCAAACAAAAGGAATCGAAGTGGGCGATCCTTATGGTGAATTTGTAGTCACTAAATAGCTAGACACCAAAAAAGGGTGGATTTTCCACCCTTTTTTTTTAAAACAAAAAGTTATTTTTTACTTTTGCGAAAAAGTAGAATCCAATCGTTATGTGTCAAAATTGCAAACGGTGCAGCATAAACGGTTTGTAATAAAGCAAAAGCAATCAAAAGCAGGAGAGAAATTTTCATACATTTTTTATAAAAGATATTGTAACTTGTATTTTTTGAATACATAAAAAAAATGCAAATAAAATATATATACCAATTTTTTTTATTTTGTCAATGATTCTAGCAATTTTTTTTGAGAGAATCTACAGAATATGCTACAATATCGTTAACAGAATTGGCAAGAATTTCCCACTTCCCATTGCTTTCCGCTGCGGAAAGATTCACTTTTAGCTTGTATCTCATTTTATTAATTTAAGATTCTTTTATCTTTATTTAAGCCAATAAGTTGCTAATTAAAATAGCGACTTAGATGAGTATATCCCATGCGAACAAATGATACGACTTATTTCTTTGAATGTTCTGATTGCAAGATTCAAGTGACTGCTGTTGTTGCCAATACTTACTCCGGACCAGTGAATCTTTATTGCCACCGTTGTAAAAAATGGTTGGTACAAAGCCAACCAGCAAACAAAGCACAAGAATCTGCTAAATCAGCAAACAGTATGGGAGTCTCTCAATCAAGCATACCTGTTGGAAATGCAGCACGCCCTCCAGTGCAAAGCCAAGCAGTTCTGCCTGCATCCAAAATGCAAAGCCAAGCAGCTCTGCCTGCATTCAAAAAAATTCCTGAATTAGAAGCCACAGATACTTTAACCAAAGTAGGGAATTACAATCTTTTGCAGGTGATTGGACGCGGGGCTATGGGAGTTATTTATTTAGCAGAACACCAAGACAAAAAAGGTTCTTTTGCAATCAAAGTTTTGTCACCTGAATTGCAGCAAAATAAAAGTGCAACCGAACGTTTTCTTCAAGAAGCCAAAGTTCATAGTGCTTTGGATCATCCCAATATTGTAAAAGTATTTGAAGTAGGCTTTTGCACAAAAACCAATTGTTTGTATTTGGTGATGGAATTTATAGATGGTGGTAGTTTGGAAAAAGCATTAGAACAAGTGAGCAAATTCTCACCGAAAGATGCGATTAAAATTTCTATTGCTATAGCATACGCACTTGAATATGCACACCAACAAAACATCGTCCACAGAGACCTTAAGCCAGCAAATATTTTAATTGATCGCAAAAGTCGCAAAATTAAAGTAGGCGATCTTGGCCTAGGCAAAGTCTTGGAAGACACTGGAGTTACCAAAACAGGAGAAATGATGGGGACATTATATTATATGCCTCCAGAACAATTGCAAGACGCAAAGCATGTTGATGCGCGCGCTGATATCTATGCTCTTGGCGCAACCCTTTATCATATGGTCGCAGGTTGCCCGCCTTATTCAGATTGCAAAGGCAACCTAGTGATTATAAATGCAAAAATTAACCGAGATCCTGTCCCTCTTGAGGAATATTTACCTAATTTCCCGACATTAGCCAATATTATCAACAAAGCAATGGCTAGAGATCGGAAAAAAAGGTATGCAAACGCAACCCAAATGCTTCAAGATTTGCAGCAGGCACTTCAAGAGCTAAAATAATTGCTATGAATCGCTTTAGTTGCCCAAAAGCAACGATTTTCTTGGACTCCCAATCCCGAACACGATCAACACCATAGCAACTTTTATGATCTCTCAGAAGATGTTGAAACTTGTGCTTTTTGTTGTTTTTGCTTATCTTATGCTTATTGACTCCAATACGTTGCTATTTTTTCAACTAGCAACTTGGGTAGGAGCCATACTTGTGGAAATTTTTATCTCATGATATTGTTTTGAAAAAACTGAGTGAACAAAAGCAACGTGCCAGCCTTTTCAAGAAAAAGATGGTTTTTAATTGGCACCGTAAGATTCTCTATTCCCTAGAATACTTTTTGAATCAAAAATGGAAATGGTTGCATACTTACCACACATTCGGTATACTTTTATTGCTCTATTTTTTGCTCTGGCATCCAGGATGGGGAATACGCTCTCTGCCAGAAAATCAGTCTATTTTAGAGGCAAAGAAGCTTTTGCCTTTGAAAGCTGAACTAGCAGTGAGAAATTGGACCCAAGTACAAATTCACACGAAACAATCTACTATTTCTCTGATTCGCCGCAATCGAGTTATAAGTCTATATTCGGCTTACATGCCTGCTCTACAGCCAGGAAACTATGTAGTAACAGCTATGGAATGGTATGGATCCCAACAAACCATGGTTGTTGTTATAGGCACCTACTTATTAGACATTGACCGTAAAATCTTACTCAAAGATCGTTGCCTGCAGGCACCATCCACCCAAACCTGTGTGGAATTAGATCAAGCGGCATGGGAACAGATATATCCTTATGTTACCCTAGGAACCCCTGTGCTGATTGATTAGGGAACAAACAAAAATCAAAATAAGGCTTCCTAAGTAAAT
>JAKLHB010000283.1 GCA_022710345.1 Planctomycetota bacterium | reverse complement strand
GAGCTATTTGCCATTTTTTCGCAAAATCATCGTCGTTTTATATAGTTTGGCTGTTGGGACGATCTTCACCCCAGGGCTTGTACAATGGATTCGCTTGATATTCACAGGGCAACTCTATGCTCATCAACGATTCATCCAAGCCTTGGTTGGCCGTTGGCAAGGCTTCCAAAAATGGAAGCATACTTCTCTGCATTGAATCAAAAAACTGATTATATAGTGGCTCCCAAAAATCCGTTAGAATCAGCAAAAACCATTCTAGGAGAGATCAAATATGATTAAAGAAGTATTGCCATTAAAGTATGGAGTGGTGTTCAAAAAAGCATTTGGGAAAGTGGATATTTTTAAAGCATTTGTAAAAGATGTGTTAGGAATTGATATGGAAATAGATAATGTCCAGCAAGAATACGAATATCCACAGCCCATAGGAGAGGTGAGAACCAAGTATGATCTGTTTGCAGAAGATCATAAAAATAGAACAATTGTAGAGATTCAACACATCAAAGAAGATGATTTTTATGATCGCTTTTTATATTATCATATTTTAGGAATAGCCGAACAGATCATCAAGAGCAAGGATTACAAAATTATCAAAACAGTGTATAGCATCATTGTACTCACAAGCTTGCCCAGAGACAAAAGCATTCGATTTAGCACAGGGCTGCTGGACTTTGATATCTTGATCCAGGATCAAGATCAATTTGGGCAAAAAGCTGGTATATATGATCATAAACTTGTGTTTCTAAATCCAAAGCTAGTGAGTGCTCAAACTCCAAAATCAATACGGCTTTGGTTAGAATTGATCCAAGACAGCCTGGATTCAAAATTGGATGTAGATTTATACACAGCCCCGATTTTCCAAAAGATCATCACCGAAATCCAACAAGAACGTCTTTCCATAGATGAACGTACTAAATTGAAGGATGAAGCTGTTTGGGATAAAACCAAACGCAATGCTTTTGCTGAAGGCGAGGCTAAAGGTGAAGCTAAAGGTGAGGCTAAAGGTGAGGCTAAAACCAGGGCTGAAATTGCCCAAAAGATGCTGTCGCTTAGGATGCCATTGGAACAGATTGCTCAAATCACAGGCTTAACTCCCAAGGAAATCGAAGCATTGAACCTATAACATATTTATCGCAGAGGACGTAAAGCAGATGAAGATTCTCTTTGCCCTCTGCGATCAATATGTTGTCAATCCTGCAATTTTATTTTGCTTGAGCATCGCAGAGGACGTAAAGCAAATGAAAATTCTCTTTGCCCTCTGCGATAAAGATGTTGTCAATCCTGCAATTTTATTTTGCTTGAGCTTGGAAAACGTATTTTCCATTTTGACAATCCACCGTCACACAATACCCTTCGTGGATTTTTCCTTGCAGGATTTCCAATGCCAATGGATTTTTGATTCTGCGTTCGATCACACGTTTGAGCGGCCTGGCCCCAAATGCAGGATCAAAGCCTTCTTCGGCCAGTATTTCTCTTGCTTTTTTAGTGAGCTCTATTTTAATTTTATATTCCCCTAAAATACGATGGAGTTCATTCAATTGAATGCCAATGATCTGATCCATTGCTTCTTTACCCAAATGTTGGAATAGAATGATTTCATCAATCCGGTTGAGAAATTCAGGCCGAAAATGTTGAAACAATTTTTCTTCAATAGCCTTGCGTAAGTTCTCTATTGGCTGATCTTGGGCTTCGTGGATCAATTGGCTGCCAATATTCGAGGTCATGATAATGACAGTGTTTTTAAAATCAACTGTATGTCCATGTCCATCGGTGAGCCTACCGTCATCCAACATTTGCAGCAAAACATTGAATACATCTGAATGTGCTTTTTCAATTTCATCAAACAAAACCACACTGTAAGGACGACGGCGAACTGCTTCACTCAATTGCCCGCCTTCTTCATATCCAATATATCCCGGAGGTGCGCCTAAAAGGCGGCTCACCGTGTGTTTTTCCATGTATTCTGACATATCAATTCTGACTAATGCATTTTCTGTGTCAAAGAGAAATTCAGCCAATGCTTTCGCAAGCTCGGTTTTTCCTACGCCAGTCGGTCCTAAGAAAAGAAAAGATGCCAATGGGCGGTTAGGATTGGCTAACCCTGCTCGTCCTCGACGGATTGCATTGGCGACGATTTCCAATGCCTCTGGTTGCCCAATCACTCGCTTTTGAAGATGCTCTTCCATTTTGACCAACCGATCTCGTTCGCTCTGCAGCATTTTTGCTATGGGGATTCCCGTCCATTCGGAAACAATTCGGGCAATGTCTTCTTCTGTGACCTCTTCTTTCAACATTTGTTGCCTGGATTGCAAGTCTTTGAGCAGAGCAGTTTCCACTTCAATCGCTCGTTTTAGATCCGGGATCGTTGCATACCGGATCTGTGCAACTTTTTCAAAATCGCCGCTTTGCATGGACATTGATTCTTCTTGCCCGGCTTGTTCCAATTGTTCTTTGTATTGGTGGATCTGCTGGATGATGCCTTTTTCTTTTTGCCATTGAGCTTTGAGTGTCAATGATTGGGTATTGAGGTCTCCCAATTCTTTCTGTAATTTCATTAACCGGGCTTTAGAATCATCGTCTTTCTCTTTCGAGAGAGCCTTGATCTCGATCTCCAACTGGAGCTTTTTGCGTTCTAACACATCAATTTCCATCGGCAAGCTGTCCAACTGCAATTTCAGTCTGCTAGCAGCTTCATCCACAAGGTCAATTGCCTTATCTGGCAAAAATCTTTCGCTGATATACCGGTTGGACAATGTGGCTGCAGCAATGATGGCGCTATCGCTGATGCGTACTTTGTGATGGTTTTCATATCTTTCTTTGAGGCCGCGTAAGATCGAGATTGTATCTTCTACCGATGGCTCTGATGTATGAATGGGTTGGAACCGACGCTCTAAAGCCGCGTCCTTTTCAACATATTTTCGATATTCATCCAGGGTGGTTGCACCAATGCAATGCAATTCTCCACGAGCTAATGCTGGCTTGAGCATATTCGCAGCATCTTGAGCTCCTTCTGCTGCGCCTGCTCCCACGACTGTATGCAGTTCATCAATGAATAAGATAATGCTGCCTTGGGCTTTGTCAATTTCTTTTAAGACAGCTTTGAGCCGGTCTTCAAATTCTCCTCTATATTTTGCGCCTGCGATCAACGCTCCCATGTCTAATGCCAAAACCCGTTTGTTCTTCAATCCTTCTGGAACATCACCTTTGATGATTCGTATAGCCAGACCTTCTACAATCGCTGTTTTGCCAACGCCTGGCTCGCCAATCAAGACAGGATTGTTTTTTGTGCGACGAGACAATACCTGCATCACCCTTCGGATTTCTGCATCACGGCCAATCACAGGGTCTAATTTCCCGCGTCTGGCCATTTCTGTGAGGTCACGAGTATATTTTTCCAATGCCTGGTACTTCTCTTCTGGATTTTGATCCACGACCCTTTGGTTGCCGCGGACTTCGGCTAACGCAGCATAAATCTTATCCCGACGAAGATTCCATTGACTTAGAAATTTTGCAATCTGCCGCTCTTCGACCAATGCTAAAAATAAATGTTCTGTGCTAATGTATTCATCTTTCAATTGCTGTGCTTCTGTATGCGCCTGGTCTAAGGCGCTAGCAAGCCTTGCTGATATATAGGCTCCGCCACCGCCAGAAACTTGCGCAAATTTTTGTATTTCTTCATCTAGCTTGCTTTTTATAGTTGATAATGGCACACCTAATTTGTCTAAAATGGCGGGCACAATCCCTTGTGGGTCTGCCAAAAGGGCTGACAGCAAATGTTCTGGTTCTAATTGTTGATGTGCCCTGCGCTCTGCTATTTTTTTCGTTTCCATAAGCGCTTCTTGCGCTTTTACAGTCCAACGGTTCAAATCCATGATGATTCTCCTTTGTACAAAATATACGTTTATTTTGGATTTTGAGCAATTTTCTTGCCAATTTCTAAAAAGGTAAATAATTTTATGAAATTATTTTATATCTTATTATTTTGCAGTATATTAGCTTGTTATACACAAGAAAATTCTTCTCCCAAACCTGCGTCTGCAGAAGAAGGCATCCAAGATATTGACCGATATGTTCAGCTCTTTGGTTCTCGAAATGGTTTATTTTCACTCCATGCCTTAGAATATATTGAGTATTTTGGAGAAAGCGCGATCCCTGCGCTTGTGCGTGGCCTATCTTACGAGGATCCACAAGTACGTTGTTTTTCAGCCATTGCCTTGAGCAAATTTCCAGACAAACGGGCGATTGAACCTTTGCTCAAGCTTTTGAATGACACTGGAGATTTGGATTTGCAAGTTCTATCGGACGATGGATTCAGCATCCATTCATCTTATGGAGATCCTCTAAAATATGCAGTTCGAGACAATGCATTACGTACTTTGCAGATCATCACAGGCCTGAGCTTTGGTGATTGGACAGCCAATGAAGCATCCAATCAAGCTCTTGTGCAACGTTGGAAAGATTGGTGGGCCATTGAAAAAGCAACGTGGGTGCCTATAAAATCCAGGCCTTTTTCCAATGCTTTGCCAGATGCAGCTCAATATCCTATCCCGGATTATGCAAGATATCTACAAGGCATCACTATTTGCATTGACCCAGGACATGGCGGTGATAGCCATCAAATCGGCTTTAAAAGAGGGCCTACTGGCAACCGTGAATCTGAATCAAACCTGCGATTGAGCCGCTATCTCCGCGATTTTCTAGTACAATGTGGGGCCCACGTGCTCATGACCAGAGACAGTGATAAATTTGTAGCATTAGAGGACCGTACTACTATTGCCAATCAATACCATGCCGACCTTTTCCTCTCGATCCATCATAACTGGGCATTTCGCTATACAGCCACGGCCACGACCATTTGGTATCATGCTACGCCAGATTATAATGCGGCTAGTATGGATTTTGCTCGATATGTTTTTGATGCATTCACAAGCCAAATCGCTATGTCAGAATTAGACAAAGCAATGGGGTTGAAATCCGATTACCTTATCTATGACCAGGCTGGTTTCGCGGTGCTCAGAAATCTAGATCCGCAAATTCCAGGGATATTATGTGAATTAGCCTATTTTTCCAATCTTTCCACAGAACTTAAGATGCGCGATTCACAATTTCTAAAGCAGGAAGCTTACGGTGTATTTTTAGGCATTGCCAAATATATGTACTCTGGCATACCAAGCTGGAAACTCCTTTTTCCAGAAGGCATTGTCAAAAGCACAAACCCAAAATTCAAAATTCAAGTTTTTGATGGATTAGAAGCCCGGAAAGAATGGGGCAGTCAGTGGGCGAAAATATTTGCAAAGCATCTGATTGTAGAACTCGATCAAGAACCAATTCCGTTTTCTTACGAGGAACGCACAGGAATTCTCCAATTTACACCTACAAAACCCTTACGGCCAGGCCGCCATTCCCTAAAATTATGGATCATGAATCTTAATAAAACCCACAATTGGCCAAAGGTTCATTGGTTTGAAGTTGAGTAAAAACTGGACCTGTTGCCAACTGACATAGTGTTCGAAGTTCTTGAGAATCAGGAGAAATCTCAAATTAAATTGACAAAAGAATGCAGAATTGCTATTCTGTTTCGCAAAAAACAAAAAGGAATATACCATGCAGATTCGCAAAAAATTTTGGATCATCACTGGAATCGTAGTATTTTGGGCCGGAATGATGGCTTTGTTAGTGCAAAAAGAATTTTTTCCAAAAACAACAGGTAGCCTGGAAAGCGATTATCGAGATTCACTCAGCCAGCTCAAAGAAGAGGTCTCCAAAAGAATGACCATTTACTATGGCACGATGCAGCCTTATCACAAGATTGGCACTCTAGATCTCCAAATTTCTCCACGTGAAGATTTGACAACGGATATCTACACATCTTGCCAATTTTCCACGCCAATTAGCAATATCTTTTTATCCCAGCAATTGCAGACACTATTTGGATTAAGCCAGCCATCTAGTAGCAAATTTGAAGCAGAATTCAGAACCACCGCCCACATTGGCCCAGATTATCAGCTTAAAGAACTAACGTTGGAACTCAAGACCAATGGGATGGCCATTGTTGGAAGAGGTGAAGTCCGCGGCCGTAATTTGCAGATTGAATTAGACATAGAAGGTAAAAAAACTCAGCACACAATTCCCATGCCTGTTGGCACCATGATGGCTGATCCATTGGGCGGGCCTGTGCGATTTCCGAAGCTCAAAGTAGGCCAAAAATTTGAAATGCGTTGGCTGGATCCATTGACCCAGCAATTTCGGACTGCTATGTCTGAAGTAAAAGCAACCGATAAACTGCTTTGGTATGGTAAACAAATTCCCGTATATGTGGTACGCACCTCTGCCCCACCATTCACCACAACAGCATGGGTAGATGAAGCTGGGGATGTGTTGCAATATCAAATTTTTTCTTTTACCTTTATCAAAGAGCGTCCACAGGCCCCACAGGCCCCACAGACACCACAGACACCACAGACACCACAGACACCACAGACACCACAGACACCACAGACACCACAGACACCACA
>JAKLHB010000282.1 GCA_022710345.1 Planctomycetota bacterium | reverse complement strand
ATAGATTGCAGCCACACGTAAGGTCACATTAGGGATATGGATGTCTGTGATTGGCATTTTGACCATCAGTGCATTGCTGCTGAAATTCTGGACTAAGTACTGAATTAAGTTTGCACCTTCGATGGTGATGAGTGGATGGCCATTGGGCATAGGCAGAATAATGAGTACATTGGCAGTATCTCCACTTTCATACACTGGCTTATCGAGAACAATGCGTATGGAATCACCACTGTATAAAAGAGGTTCATTCCCTTTACTTGCCCAAACCGTTTGCTCTGCTTTGATGGTATGGCCTTTGGAATCTCGCGCAGTGAGCAATAGGCTTAGTTCGCCTGCTACAGCAGCAGGAATTTCGATGATTGCCAATCCATCTGCGCCGGTTTTTCCAGACACTGTTGTGATTTGTTGATCTGCTACTTCAGGTTCATGAGGAAGATAAGCAGGCCGTGCACTTCCACCTAATGGATATTTACGACCTTTACGAATGAGCTCGATTTTAAAATTGCTGGAAATAGGTTGGTTGGCAATGTCTATTGCTTTTACCGTAACTTGAATTTGCTCTTCCAGGCTATAGAGTTCCTTGTTCGTCTTTATGTCCATTCTGAACTGGCTTGGCATGACTTTGACACTGCTTGAACCAACAGCCATATTTCGGCTTGGATCTAAAACAGTCACTTGGAGGCGATAGTTATAGCTAAAATCGCTTTGGTCTGTGCCTACTTCAACTTTGGCTTCCCCATCTTTGAGCGTGCTTGTACCTGTATCGAGCAGCTCTGGTTTAAATGATTTATACTCAGTTTCTGAATAAAACCCCTCTAGCCCTACTTTTTCAAACAATGGCTGATCAAATCTACTGCGGTAGAGTTGATAACTGACTTGGGCTTCAGGCACTACTCCTCCAGCAAAATAATTGGCCTTAATCGTGAAGGTGACTCTTTCACCCATGAGTATGGCACTTTGGCTAGGGATGACTTTGACTTCGAATTGGGGCTTTTTGAACTCCTGTACTTGGAATTCTGTTTGAAAGCTTTTTTCTCCCCATACGACCACCAGTTGGAATGTGCCTAATGAAATCCCCTTAGGGAGATTAAATTGCCCTGCAAATGTGGCTTCATTGGTAAGGGACAATGCCCCTTCATGCACTTTAGTACCTTGAGCATCCAAGATATGGTATTTTGTAGACCCCATTTGGACAGAAGGTATCTGATAGGCCCCATTTTGCCACTGACGAAGAATCCCCTTAAATTGCACTTGCTCTTCCGGAAGGTAGAGGGGCCGATCTGTGAATATATAGCAACGATACCCCATCACAAGGGAAGGGAAAAAGATAGAATCATCGCTGGTGAAATGGGGTCCAGTTTCCCCAAAAACTTGTACCTGGGTAAAGTAAGGGACTTTCCCCAGAAAAACCCCTTGAGCATCGGAGGTTCCTTTAGCCAGAGCTTGGCCTTTTCCATAAATTGTTAACCCCACGTTGGGATAAGGAGCCCCTGATTGACGATTCACTGCATAAACCAGCAATTGATCTGTGCTTCGCCGAGTGATTAAAGCTAAGTCTGAGATGGAGGCAAGGGTATAAGCAATATAATTTTCTTGAGTTGCTTCTATAAGATATAATCCGGGTGTCGTGGTGGTGAGATTGATGATAGAATAGCCACTGGTTGGATTTGGCTCTGGTAATGAGGAGATTAATTTTTCTTCACAGTATTCAAATCCTAGTTCCTGGATGGATAAATTGGCTATTTCACCATGAATCGTGGGTTTATTCCGGATAGGACTGAGTTTTAAAGCTTGATTTAATTCTGCCCGAATTTTTGTATCTTCGATGGCTAATTTATGTATATTAGCCTGTTTACTTAAGAAATCCGTTGGATTTTTGATTCGATAGACTTGAATTTGAATTGGGGCGGATTGCGCTAATATTTGGATTTCTAAATTTCTTCCAGGTAGTTGCACTTTATCTGTTTTAAGGTAAAATTCTGCGTGAGCTATTGTAAAAATACTAAAAATACTCAACCACGTCAGGCATAAAAAGAAAGTTTTGCGTAGCATAGAAAGCTCCTGAAATAAATACCTGTTTCTTTTAGCGATTAGGTATTCCAAGTATATTTTGACTGAATTTTCTGCTTTAAGTCTTCAAAAATCGCATTTTATGTCTTTGATACAGAGAAAATACTGCTTAAAATTCGCGTACGATCATCAACATGGCATTTGGATACACGCTGGGGTTATTGGTGACCACAACTTTGTCTTTTTCTGCCAATTTATTGCCACTATCAAGGAGTTCAAACCAATCGCCATCCCTTGGGCCCAAAGTAATTGGGATATATTCAGCTTTTTGTTGTTCAGAGACTTTGATAGCAAAACTTTGGCCTTGGCGTTGCAGGATAGCATCGGCATGGATGAATAAAGTTTTTGGCACATCTTTCAGAACACCAGCGACGCGGCAAAACATTCCAGGGCGGATTATGCCATTTGGATTATCCATCACAAGCCGAATTTCGAAATTTCGGCTTTGAGCAGAAGCTTGCGGAATAATGGCCCAAATTTCGGCTGGGAATTGACGATTGGGGATGGCATCCAGGCTGACATGCCCCTTAAGTCCCAATTGCACCAATCCCATGTATTTTTCTGCTATATAGATAGCAATTTTAATCTTTTGAGTATCAAGGAGCACGGCAACAGTTTTTCCGGCTGTGACCCATTCTCCTTCTTCGACATCTTTGCTTTGGATGACACCATCAAAAGGAGCGATGATGGTATTTTTTTCCAACCAATATTTGGTTTCATCCAATTGAGCCTGACTTTTTTGCCATTCTGCCTGAGTAGCAGCAATAAGTTCGCTTCGATAGCCTCGTTGCAGGAATGCCAATCCTGCCTGCTCGCGTTCTAACCCAGCTTGAGCAGCCTGAAATGCAAATTTTGCTTCTTCAAATTCACTTTCAGAGATTTGCTTTCCTCGATAGAGTTCAGTCCGACGGCGAGCTTCCAGACTGGTTTGTTCCAGGGTCGCTTTGCTTTGCTCAACAGCGGCTTTTTTTTCTGCAATCTCTTCAGGCAGATAGCCATGCTGCAGGCGATCTAATTCAGCCTGGAGCCGAGCGGATTCTGCTTCTTTTTCTCGTTTTCTGGCTTGCAATACTGTATCATCAAGTTGCACGAGCACTTGCCCTTTTTTTACAGCCTGCCCTTCGTTGAACAAAACAGATTTCACTAAACCATCTTGGACAACGGCGACTTTTGCCTCACGGTATGGCATCGCGGTTCCCAATGTATTCACTGTAACCTGCAATGGGCCAGACCGAATTTTACGGATTTCCACTTGCACAGGTGGTGGGCCAGGCGGAGGTCCAGGCGGGCCACCCATTTCAGGTGCACCACCTCCACCTGATTCACTTGGTGTACTTGCTTGTGCCATAGGTGGGATATCTGAACTACACGAAATCATTCCTAAGATTAGACAGAGAGCGAAGAACCATTGTATTACATAAATCACGGAAGGAGTCCTTTATAAAAATTCAAAGCCCAAGAGTGCTGCTCTTGGGCTTTGAAATTGGTTAGCGGATGCAGCGTACTACAAAGCCAGAACGTAGTTTAGGTTCAAACCAAGTAGATTTTGGAGGCATAATTTTGTCCGCATCAGCAATAGCCATGAGATCAGCAATAGAGACTGGGTACAACGCAAAAGCAACCCCGGTGCCCAGTTTTTCGACAGCCTTTTGCAGTGCATCGGTTCCTTTCAGTCCGCCAATGAATTTGATGCGTTCATCGGTTCGAGGATTTTGGATGCCTAGCAAAGGAGCAAGTACAACGTTTTGCAAGATACTCACATCGAGACGTGCGATCACATCATCTTCCTGGATAATGCTTGGTTTGGCTGTGATTCTGTACCATTTTCCATTGATGAACATACCGAATTGATGTTTAGACGACGGATTAGCCACATTGGTTTCCGAGATTTCAAATTTTTCGGCGATTTTTTTCAGGAATATTTCAGGTGTCATATCGCCCAAGGTCTTGACCACTCGGTTGTATGCTAAAATTTGCATCTGATTGTCTGGGAAAATGACGGTGAGGAAATGGTTGTAAGCTTCTTTGCCTGTGTGAAATGGGTTCGATGCTTTTCTGGCTTCACAAACACGTACAGATGCTGCGGAACGGTGGTGTCCATCTGCAATGTACATCATAGGGACTTTGCTGAACTCTTGCTGAATCTGTTGCACAACAGCAGGGTCTTGGACCACCCAAAATGTATGGCGCACGTGGTCATTGGTTGTAACATCGTAACTGGGTGCAGTGATGCACACTTGGGCCACGAGGTCGTCAATTTCAGTGCGTTGACGATAGACAAAAAACACAGGCTCGTCATTGGCATGAAGCGTGTCAATGTGTTTGACACGATCATTTTCTTTATCTGTGCGGGTGAGTTCATGTTTTTTAATGATGTTATGCTGGTATTCCCAAACACTTCCACCTGCGACCAAACCAATTTGGGCATGATTTCCCAATTGTTGGGCATAGATATAAAAGCATGGTGTTGGGTCTTGAATGAGCCAACGATTTTGAAGAAAGCGCCGGAGATTTTCGGCTGCTTTGTTATAAACGCGATCGTCGTAGAGCTGGACTGAGGGATCTACATCTACTTCGGATTTGGAGATATGGAAAAAACTATATGGGTTATCTTGCGCAACTACGCGGGCTTCTTCGGATTCGATCACATCATAAGGTAATTCCACGATGCGTTCTACCAGATGAGTGGGTGGACGAAAGCCTCGGAATGGCATGATGTCAACCATGACAACAATCCTTTCGGTGACAAATTTTCCACTATTTTTGCAAACTAGGCGTTTCTGATGGAGTATCTTGATACAGAAATTGCTCAGAAAACATGGCTGTTCCCAAAGCTGCGATTGGAATAGCAATTACCTTGAGCGGGATCAAGGCCGCGCTCGTTCCTGGCGAATCTTTGGGCCAATTCCATATCGTGCTTGCAGCATTCGGAACATTCTCGCATCCACGAACCGGATTGATGATCATTATATCTACAACAGACAAAACAGCATAGCTTGGGAACAAAACAGGTGCAAGCACCACTTTGGACACTGTTTTCTGAGGAAATACCTGATCTCGGAAATAATTTGCCAAAGGCAACTGACAGCCGGCCAAAAAAGCAAAGGCTATCAGGAGCAAAAAAATAGATTTAGGAAATAACATTTGGTATAATTTATTCTAAGTTGCTAGCCTGAATTGCTTAGCAACTTGGCAATTTTGCCAAAGAGCGATTCAATCGCTCCATTTTTCTGTAAAAATTCAACTAACTTTATTTCACCACAATATAACAAAATTTTCCAGAAATTTCACCATGAAAACTTTAACTTCTTACATAACTTTATTTTTGATAGCATTATCCTTAGCAGCCCAAGAAATTCCAAGTGCAAAAGTCACTGCTCCACCTGGCTATTCCCAAAAATGGTCAGAAGATGCCTTAATCGCGTACCAAAAAATGGGCGAACGAGTCAGCAAAGTGCTGCGGTTTCATCTGCCCTTGCCTGCTAAGATCATTTTGTGCCAAGATCATGCAGCATTAGAGGCTGCGGTGGATCATTCTTTGCCCGACTGGACTTTTGGCGTAGCTTTGCCCCACCAATTTACCCTGGCGATCAATCTCAAAAAAGTTTCCTTACCCAGCAACACCCTGAATTCTGTCATTCGCCATGAAACCGTGCACCTTTATTTAGGAGCATGGGAACAAGAACACCAGCGCACCTTGCCGTTATGGTTTAATGAAGGAGTGAGTGAGTGGTTTTCGGGCGCATTGCACCTCACGTACCAAGAAGACATCCTGAATAGCATTGCATTTGAAAAAATTATACCTTTTAAAAATTTAGAAGAAAAATTTCCCAAAGAAGCAGGCAAAGCCCAACAAGCATACTTGCAATCCCTGAGCATGATTTCCTACTTAGTCCACCGCTATGGCGAATCCGTGCTGTATAGCATTCTGTTGCAATACCAACGAAGCCCGGATTTTGAGCATGCCCTGGAACAAGTTCTCGACACAGACCTGCATGGGCTGCAACAGGATTGGTATCATTTTGTTTCCCCAGGACCATGGTGGATTTGGATTTGGCGGCTCGAAAACCTGATTTCTTTATTCACCATCATTGCTTTGTTAGTGCTCATTGCTTACTGGATTCAACGCAAACGAAACCAAAAACTCCTCAAGCTATGGCACGAAGAAGAACTTGCCCAAGAAGCCTTGCGACAAAAAGCTATGGAAAGCTTGGAGTTACAATCCGATCAGCCACAAGCATCCCCCGATTCCCAAGCTATGGGAAAGATCATCCAATTCCCAAAGCGAATGGACTAAATACATCGCGTAGCCACGGCTTTATGGGCATAGAGCCTGCATAAAGCCGTACTACAGATGCTGCTATGCGACTTTAGCTTATCTCCAGAAGCCAACCAAAGGAGATATGCGCTGCAAGCAAAGTTTTTTGCCGCGAAGCGGTTTGGGAATAAAGCCTGGGG
>JAKLHB010000281.1 GCA_022710345.1 Planctomycetota bacterium | reverse complement strand
TTAGAACGAATAGATTTGATCGAGTGGAATCATATCTCCAATATGCTCGTGGTGATGCAAGAACCAACGATCATCACAAGCCTACGTGGAATTGAATACGCATTCTTTTATCCAGAAGATGAGACAGAAGTGCATCGGGACGAAAATTTGTACAAAGCTGTTAGCGATGTGCACGAAATGAGGAAAGAAATCCTCAAAATCCAAGAAGCCGAACGGCAATTAGCCATGCAGATGTTTTCTACGCAGAGACAAGTAGCCGCAGTGCAGGACACTGTTGCGACTGTGCAAAAAAATGTCAGCAGCGTGCAGGGCAATGTTGCGGTAGTGCAGACGGACGTGACCACTGTAAAGGCGGATGTTGCGACTGTGCAGGCGGACGTGACCACTGTAAAGGCGGATGTTGCAACTGTGCAGGAAACTGTGAACACCGTTCAGGGCAATGTTGCGACTGTGCAGGCGGACGTGACCACTGTAAAAGGGGATGTTGCAACTGTGCAACAGAGTGTAAGCACCGTGCAAAACGACATGAGCACTGTGCAAGAGGATTTAGCAGGAATAGAAAAGAAAGTGGAGTCCTTATCCGGCATGGTGTATTATGAAAAGGGGATGAATTCCGAAGAAAGCATGAGTGAGATGGTGGCGCAGAAAAAAGGCTTGTTTGCGCATTATCCCATGATAGGCTATGTCCGGAGCCAGCGAATCCGTGATCCGATGAACAAACGCGGGTATGAACTGGATTGTATTGCCGACCTAGATCCACAACAATTGCCGTTGAAAGAAATCCCCGTAGTCAAATTGGACTACAGTGCCTCGCCCAGTGGAGCGCGCATGGAATTGGTCCAATCCCCTGGAGTCAATCTCCCAGGCCCACAGTATCGCGGGCTCCTTGTGGTTGAGGAAAAAGACCAGAAAAAGAAATCCACCCTTGCCCAGGTGCGTCATTTCATCCAAAGCCTCGCTGCATTGCAACGACTCTATGGGCTAACGCATGTCTATGCCGTGTTCCATGCCTACGCAGGCTTTGATGAAAAAGCCGAGCAAGAACTGATCCAGCACAACATCATTGTGGCCAAATATCCCAATGAAGTCGAGACAAAAGCATAATGGAGCGAGAAATTTTGTAGTTATGATGTTAGTCATGGAAGGCTCTCGCCCCAATCGGCGCACTGTCTAAAAGTTTGTGTCCTAAGATGTAAAGAACTTAGTTGACAATTAGGCGCAGTCTCAATCTCATTCAGGAAAAGAATTTTATTTCAGCCTCAACATAAGCAATTCTTTGTTGAACAATAAGATAGAATATTCAAATTGCGACTTTTGAGACTTCGTTGATTTTTTGCTTGACACATATCAAGGATTCAATACAATGAAATTACTGATGATAACGTTTTTTAGAGGACTTCACAACTCGATGCAAGAAAACATTGATTCCTTCCGCCAATTGGCAGTATACGCTGTCGGTTAGTTTATGGGTGCAACGGGTTAGCTAAAGTTTCTCTGCGGAAAAGCGAAATTTTCGATGAAAAAAAACACTTCATTTTCCAAAACATTAGTCCGAAATTGCAACTTATTTCTGCGCCCTTTCATTGATTTTTATTTCAATTATGGACTTGCCCGCGCCAGCGTGCTTTCTTATGTACTCTGTGCAAACTTAATTATTTTTGTCTATTGTATTTTATCTATTGGTCTTACGATTGCTATTGATCCTTTGGTTCTGCCAAGTTCATGTCGTAGATTTTTGGAACTTCATTTTCTATGGCCAGCACCGGATAAAATATTTCTCGAAAAAGTACCACCTGGCTTTCCTTTAATCCAAGGTAGCATGGTACCTGTAGATCAATATGAGAAAGCATTGGCTGAATATTCTGCGCAATACAATATTCCTCCCAGCGAGCTTAAGGATGAGAATAAACTTAAAGCACCAAGGTTTTCAATCACTGCAGAATTAGGCAACAGCCTGCACAGTGCAATTCAAGTTTTTTATGATCCCAAAGGTCGGCCTAAAATGCAGCCTTTGGGAATTGGTTTTTTCACAGCAATTGGAATTGCATATTTTGCTCTATTACTGAGCATCAAAACCAACCTGGCAGAAAGTGTGTCCCCTCTGATCTGGGGCAATTTGCCGCTCGCGAATCGCAAGTCAGAGATTATGAAAATTCTTTGGCGAATTCCAGATACAGATGTGATTAAAACCAGGGTATATCTTTTCTTTATGCTCCCGGTGCTGATTGTTATGGCGATTGCTTTAATGTCGTATGGATACTACATCATTGATTGGCTTTTGCCTTTGTATTCGAGAAGCAATACGATTGTTGGTGCGATCTTATCATGGATCATCACCACTGCCCTATTTGCAAGCCTTTACCTGCTGCATGTGACTGGTATCTCTAAAAAGAATGCGATCTGGGGTGCATTGATTGCTTCTGCTCTATGGCTTGCTGGAAGATGGTTTTTTACGACTTATGGAGCAGTGTCTTTATATCGTAATCTTCGCAATTTTGCGTTTATTCCTATGTTTTTAACATGGTTTTACTATTTTTGCACAGTCTTTTTATTTGGTTTGTATGTCTCGGATACATTGGAAAACCCAAATCTTTCCAGTACATCTAGATCGTGGGTCATGAGAGACATTAGCATTGTCAACAGATATGGAGTTTTGTCTGTATGGATTCGATTGGATTTTTTGTATCGTTTAGCAAAAAGCCGATATGAAGAATATCGCCCTCCATTCTTGGGAATTAAGGTTGAGGATGACACTGCGGCTGAAATTGCACGCAAATCCAATTTGCATCCCAGCTTTGTTCGGGAATGTATCCTCGAGATGTTGGTACGGCACAAACGTTCATTCCATATTGAAGTAGAAGGCAATCGGCAGTATTGCAAGCTAAAATTTCCGCCAGATGAAGTAGAGGTCAATGAGCTTTTGACTGATCCTGAGGACATTCGGCTGATGCTAGATGAGATGGATCAATATTCATTTGGCCAATTCATTTTTCATCAATATGGAACACGTTGGCAAGCCAAGCCATTGATGCTTTCTGATGTTTATCATGCGTATCAAGATTTTGCTGAAAAAAATCAATAGGAAGGCGATAGTTGTGGAATTCAAAAAGGTTAAACGTATGTTGTGGTTGGCATTGATGACTGTGGTGGGATTTTATCTCACCGTGCTGGCTCTCCTTTTTTTTGCGCAAGAGCAATTTGTGTATTTCCCAACAATGGATATTGATGGGACACCAAAAGAAGTAGGGGTAGACTATCGAGAAGTGCAATTGATCACTCGCGACCAAATTACACTTTGGGCCTGGTGGATCGAGGTTCCTTATGCTCGAAATACAGTGTTGATATGCCATGGTAATGCAGGAAATATCACCCATCGTTTGGGGAAAATAGAAGTTTTTAGTAAAAAGCTGCATTGCAATACCTTGATCTTTGATTACCGGGGCTATGGAAGAAGTAAAGGTTCACCCTCTGAACACGGGACATATAGGGATGTTGCAGCGGCCTGGCAATTTTTAATTACTCAAGGAATTCCTCAAGAAAAAATTATAGTGATGGGCCGGTCCTTAGGTGGCCCTATCGCTGCTTATATTGCATCTCAACACAAACCGGCTGCTCTCATTTTAGAGTCAACATTCACATCTTTGCCAGATTTAGCGCAAGAAGTATATCCTTATTTCCCATCCAGATTTTTGACTCGAATTGGGTATCCTACGAAAAAATATCTTGCGCAGGTCAAATGTCCTGTATTGATCGTGCATAGCAAAGACGATGATGTTATTCCATTTCATCATGGACAAGAGTTGTTTGAATCTGCTCCGGAACCCAAGGAATTTCTGGAAATTAAAGGTAACCATAATGATGGATACCTTGTTTCAGAAGAAGTATACATACCAAAATTAGAAAAATTTTTGGCTAAATATGCAGCCAAATAAGCGTGGTTGCTAGCATATAAACTGGTGACTTCATTAACAAAGAAATTAGGCATTTGCTAGCCGCTACTGTCGGGCAACTCAGTTTCTTTACATCTCATGGTATAATGCATCGTAAATATCAGCGTAGCCATAGCCGTCCGTAAACGTACGGTTATGGCTACATTGTTCCAAAGACCTGCTCAATGTAGGTTATTTTTCGAATATGCTACATTGTTTTATGTCCATCAATTTAGTTGACAGACCATTAAGTTTTATTCGGAATAGGTTTGGTCATGCGCTGGACAGGCTCGCCAGTTTCACCATCATAAATGGTGACCATTCCATGATTCTGAGGTTTGTTTTCAGAGAATGCCATGCCCGCACGAACCAGGCTTTTGCCATCTGCGTTGCACAATTCCACATAAGCTGCGTGTGAATCACCCAGACGAATCAAACGATGGCCTTCTTCATCATATAATTCAATGGACCCATATTTTTCACACCAGAATTCAAGAGCAGATTTATTATGACGATTGTAGATCGTGAGCCAATGATCTGCAATTTTGAGCCAACCTTCTTTTAAGGCTGTGTTAATGCTTGCAATATGGCTGGTACGTTCTTGGATACCGGCTATGGACTGTCTCCAAGTTTCCCAACCTTCGTCCGACATTTTCTTCTCTAGCAATACGCAGCGGTGTTGTAAGCTGGCAAGTGTATCCTGCATCTGGCGTGTGGATGTGCTTAGATCATGGCTACTTTTTTTGTATGCTTCAGCAGCACTTTGAAGTGAATGGAATAACTGGGTCAATTCAGCAGCGGCTGTTTTTTGAGATTGTATGCTTTGCTGGATACATTGGATTTCTTGTTCCAGATTGCTTTGCTCAACCAATAATTCCTGGTACATACTTGTCATCTTTTCTAGTTGTGCCTTAAGCTCCATATAAGTACGTTCAAAGTCTTTGAGCATCAAAATGCTTTGGATAGTTTCTAGTTTAGTTTCTACTTTGCTCAGTTTTGTTTGAAGATTCGTGTTTTCTTTGAATAAATAGCCAAGCATCGCGAGCAAGGCTGTCGAGATAATGGTTGCTATTGCAATGATAAGCTCACTCATAAGCGCGCCTTTCTTTGTGATGCAAATGATAACCATACCAGGTTTTCAACTTGATAAATGATTTTGAATAGGATAGATTTTAATGAAGCACCACATCGTCGGATTTATTTTCGATTTAGACGGGACTTTGATTGATTCTAGCCAGGATTTGGCGATTGCTGCGAATGTTATGCGATGTGCTTTTCACTTAGCACCCTTGGCTCATTCAACCATCATGAGCTATGTGGGAGACGGGTTGCCCATGTTGGTAAAACGGTTGTTGCCTGAAAGTTCAGAATCACAATTAAAACAAGGTATTGAAATATTTCGGGAATATTATGCTGTGCATTGCACAGATTATACAAAACCATATCCTGGTGTTATGGATACTTTACATTATTTTCGTCATAAAAGCAACACAGTTGTGACCAATAAAATGTATTCGCTCAGCTTTGAAATCTTACAACGCTTAGGGTTAGCTCATTATTTCGCAGCAATTTTAGGCGGGGATTCAACCCAACGTTGTAAGCCTGATCCTATGCCCATCAATGAATTAGTACATCGTTTTGGATGGAATCGCGCTGAGGTGGTAATGGTAGGCGATAGCAGCAATGATATGGCTGCAGGTAAACAAGCAGGTGTGCTCACATGTGCGGTGAAATACGGGCTTCGGCCTGTGGATGAATTGATTGCTTATCATCCTGACTTTATGATTGACCAGTTTAGTGACCTTTGTAACTTGTTTGAGTAGGATTCTTGTCATGGATAAATCAAAAAAAAGCTCCAAAGAATTGCTCGAATCACTGCCATTTCCACTCGCAGCTTTGTATCAAGACTTTTTGCTAGAACTTAGACGGAGCAGAAACATCAATGGTATATCGCCAGATTGGATCACCCAATTCTGCAACACTTGGAAATGGATGATTAAGCTTGTTGGGATTTTTAGCCTGGCAGATTATTGGGATAGCGATCGAAGGGCTACAAATCCTGACTTAAATCAGGGGCTGCTGGATGCATTGCAGCAGTCTAGCGTGACTGGCTGGCTTGATGTGGCTCAACGAGTATCCACTTATTTTCAGACCAGCCAAGTAAATCATAAGTTATTAAATATAAAAGAGTTATTAGAATATCGCTTGGATCTTGGAGCAAAATTGCCCAAGGAATTAAGCCATTTAATTCAACCGCGTAAAACTTATCATTGGTTAGAGTTAGGAGAAGTGTTTTTAGCTTTGGAACCTGAGCTATACTCTATCTACGCAAAGCATTTGCAAAATCCAGGAATATTAGATTATTGTAGTCATTTGCTAGAACTTGCCCTACTTTCTTGCCCTTTGTTCCATGAATATCAATTGTATGTGCTGGTCGGCAAAGATGAACGTAAGACACGTGGTTTTTTATGCCAGGGTACACGTAGCCAGCCTGTAGGGATTCGTGGTATCACTCATGAGACATGGACCAGCCTTAAAAATAAACCTTTTTTGTGCCCCATCAACCAAAAACAATATTTATCATTATTTCCAATGGTAGT
>JAKLHB010000280.1 GCA_022710345.1 Planctomycetota bacterium | reverse complement strand
AAAGAAACCATGATAACCAAAGATGATACCATATTGACGAAATTAGCCAGATTGAAGCCGGGACTGGCACAGCGATATCGTGTCACCCAACTGGCGCTGGCAGGTTCGTTTGCCAGAGGGGAAGCGACAGAACAAAGCGATATCGATGTTGTGGGGGATTTCCACGGTATTGACCTTTTCGATTTAGTGGATATCAGGGAGATGTTTCAGGAGCATTTTGGAAAAAAAGTGGATGTGATTGTCCTGTCTCCTTATATGAATGCCTATCTCAAGGACAGAATTGAAAAAGAGGCGATCTATGTCTGATGAATTGGCAACAAGTCTTGTAAAACAAATACTCCAGGCTTTGGAACGCATTAAGCCAAATATTCCAGTTTCTTTATGTCCTTTAACTACCGTTTCTTTATGTCCTTTAACTACCGTTTCGGCGGACTGGCAGGTAACCGTTGTGCCCACGATCTCAACAAAAAAGCGACTGGCTATGTTATAGCGAGCCGCTTTTTTCTTTTCAGCAAGGCTACTTGATCTACTTGATGGGCAAAAACCGGAGCCAATAGAGCGATAAACAAAAGAATCCAGCCAATATCCAACAAGCCGGCTCAGGAACAACCACATTTCCTAACCCAACCTGATAGTGTGTCTGAATGCTCGTCGCAGTCAAAGCTGTGTTATAGATTGCAATTTCATCCAAATATCCTGGAAAAAATTGATGCGTTCCATAATACGAGCCAATCGCAAGTCCACGATTGATCATATACGTGGTATCATCATACGTTTCAATCGTAGCCACGCTAGTTCCATCCACATAAGCCACCACTGCATTGGCGATGGTATCGCGAGTGACCACCAGGTGATGCCATTGCCCATCATTCAAAGTCGGGCCAACCGAAAGATTGCCAATCCCGTCTCTGGATGAATATAGGCAGAGCCGATTATCATTCAAATGCAGCAAATACCATTCTGTATCTGTTGTATTTTGCTGGCTGATGATACGACGGTGATCCGTAGCAGAGCCGTTAATTTTGATCCATGCCTCTAGTGTGAAGTCACGAAAATCAAAATCAGGTGAATCCGCCACTAGTCCATATTCATCAGTTCCATTCAAAAGCACAGACCGATCGCCAGTGGCCGTAACACCAGGCTGGTTTAGTGTAGGACTGTTATAGTATGTCCCATGATGCCCATTGCCACTCAAGTCTGTGATTGTGGTGCCTGCTGTTTCACTCAATCGCCAGTAGCCCACAGGGTCATCAGCCAAAACTGTGGTAGAATATGCTACTGGTGCAGCAACAGCAGACAAAGGAAAAATCAGCAAACATACAAACAAGCTATAGAGAAAATAGTGCATGAACACACCTCCTCCATGATGCTTGAAATCAAGCTATATTGAATCAAAAAAATAGATTAACGAATAAATGCAGAAGTCTTTCGGAGATAAATCAAAATTGTCACAAAGCCAATGAACAAACATGAAATTGTATTGAATTCAGGGACTACACCAATCGCAGGATTCTCACTAAATGCAAGATGGCTGAAGAAAAGAGATTCAACGCTTGAGACAGTCTTCAAGCCGACCGAATTCAACACCTCACCTGGTGCTGCATCTACTCGAATATACATATTCCTGCCGCCGGTACGTACAAAACCAGGCAAATTTTCTATGACAACGGTCGTCTCTTGTCCATTCACCATCACAACATGAGGTCCACCAATGTCATCAATTTCTGCAATGCCAAAACCAAAAGAGCTGATGCCATGGTCAAAAGAAAAAGTATGGAAATTGGCAACAACTTGAGGATAAATGCAAAACTGATTCGCTGACCAAGAGGCAATCGAAGTTGAATAAATCCAACCAGTAGGCGCTACAGTGCCGTTATGCACAGTAGTCTGTGGGCTGCCTGTATAACCATTGCTAATCGTTGCTGCAGCAGTAATCGTCAAGCCAGGTGTGAGTATGCCATCTTCAAAATCTTCAAATTGATACCCTGTGATGCCCAAACGTGTATTCAAAAGAGTCATATCGGTCGTAAATAACGATGGAGCAAAATAGTTAATCGTAAAAGACCAAGCAGGAGTCAAGCATAACATTATCATACAAAATAAAAATGCTTTTTTCATTCAATTTTCCTCAAAAAAATAATTGCGGCCTCTTTCATTAGGTATGTTGTGAAACAACTGTATTATAAAAAGATACGCTTGCTAACTTATCACAAGCCAGCAAGCGCAATAAAACTAGATCAAAGCACTAATGCTTACGAATATTTCGATATACAAACAAACCAAAAATAGCAAACATCATCAGCCCAATCGTACTTGGTTCTGGCACTTGTAAAGTGATTGCCATAAGAGCCTGTTGATTCCATTCTGTACCATTGCCGGCTGCAGTATAGGAAAAATCTGCACCATTCAACGTGTAATGGGTGGAATAAACCGCATGATTGGATGCCAATGTTTGAAAAGAAAGACCATAGAGTTCATTAATCAACGCAGGAACAGCATTATCAAATCCGCCAGCAACTGCATTGTTGCAGTCATCTGCGAATAATAACCCACCACGATCTAAAAAAGCCTTTAATGCCACTTTTTCAGCAGCAGTAAACGTGAAAGCTTCATGGCCAGTTAAAAAAAGCAGGTTAACACCAGTAATGTCTGTCACACCCAACGTCATCATGCCTAAATAATTCGCATTATAACCCAAAGAACGCATCTGATTGACCACTGTGGCAAATGAGTCTGGATGAGGTTGATCTCCATTGTGGGTGATTTCCATAACATTGATATAATTGGTACTATGCATCGCATATTTTGCAATGTTAACACCAATTTCTATTGCATTGGTTTGTGTCGTGCTTGAGCCACTACCAGCATATCCACAGCCATAGTCATTATTGCTGAAAATCACACTGGCAAAAGGATATGCATTTACAAAAGATACCATGACGAAAAGAAATACAATCAAAAATAAAGTTTTCATCAAAAAATCCCCTAAATCTATCAGAATTCAAATAAATATAAAATTTTCAATAAAAAAGCAAAAAAAAAATTAGCCGATTCCTTAGGTTATATTACGTGTAGGGGCGACCGGCTGGTCGCCCTTACATCCACATACAGTGGATTTTCGGCAATTCTAATCGGGAATAAAAGTTCTCTTTGATAGAGAACCAGGTTTTCCTGTGTCCCGTCAGGACACGATAAGAGGCGACATAACCTGGGGTTAAAAACCCCAGGCTTTATTCCAAAACCGCTTCGCGGCAAAAAACTTTGCACATGTTAGTCATGGGAGGCTCTCGCCCCCATGCTAAGTTAGAAACTACATCGGCGCACTGCAACGCATATCTTATAAGGGAGTTAGTTCTGCTCGATATTCTCTAGCGGAGCCGTTTATAAGTCAATGCCAATAACGCTGCGCTCATCAAGAGCCATGTCCCAGGTTCAGGGACTGGTACACCGCCGATTTCGTCAGGTACAGTGGCTGTGTTATCAAAAAAGACATCCATGATTTTAATATTTGCATCACGGCTAACACCATCGCAGGCATCATTCAGCCATGTATAGCGAACTACATAAGTTGTTGTAGAGGAAAGATTCACATTGATATAACCGGCAAAAACTTCTGTATCGCTGGCTGTGACATTCACTGTTTGGCCATTGATATCCACGGAGAAATAGGAATACCATCCAGTGCCTAAGTATCCACTATTGATGGCATTAAGCCCAATATTCCAGTTTCCTGAAGTAAGAGTAGCAGTGTATTCTACCCATTGAGAACTCCAAGCACTGCACATTGCTGTGCCGACTAAAGACCAGCCAGGGGTAGAGCCATTGACCCAACCACTAAAATTCGTATACTGACTGCCTGTGAATGTGATGTCTGATCCAGTATATGGAGCAGCATAAACAACGCTTAATAAAGCAAGTATAAAAATGAAATAGAATGTTTTCATGTTTTTTCCTCCTGTAGAAAAAAAAATGCATATAACTAAGTCAATATCTTATCTTAAATGCTGGCTAGTTGGGATATTGAAATTCATTCAACTAGCAAGATTAAATAGCCAAATTAACGCCTTGGCTGCAAATCATGTTCCTGCAAAACATGTACCATAGTTTTGCCAATATCAGCAGGGCTGACCACAACATGAACTCCAGCACGGCGAAGAATATCCATTTTATTTTGGGCAGTTCCAGAGCCTTGTTGAATGATGGCTCCTGCATGTCCCATACGTTTGCCTGGCGGAGCAGTTTGTCCTGCGACAAATGCCACCATGGGTTTATCAAAACCTCCTTTTTGAATAAAAGATGCGGTTTGTTCTTCCATATCGCCACCAATTTCGCCGATCATGACCACAGCCTTGGTCAAAGTATCCATCTGAAATCTCTGTAAAATGTCTATGAAAGACATCCCAATGATCGGATCGCCGCCAATACCAACACAAGTAGATTGGCCAATGCCCAATTGTGTCAGTTGCCATACTGTTTCATAAGTCAATGTACCACTTCTAGAAATCACGCCAACATTCCCTGGCTTATGAATATATCCAGGCATGATGCCGACTTTTCCTATCCCTGGAGTGATCACTCCAGGACAATTCGGGCCAATGAGGCAGCAATCTTTATCTTTAATAAACCGTTTTACCTTAGCCATTTCGAGAATAGAAATCCCTTCTGTGATACAAATGATGAGCTGAATGCCAGCAGAGGCTGCTTCCATCATCGCATCAGCCGCACTAGGAGCTGGCACAAAAATCATGGAAGTATTGGCCCCTGCTTGAACCACGGCTTCTTTCACAGTATTAAAATATGGATAGGATTTCTGATTTTCCAGAGTAAAACTGGTTCCGCCAGCTCCTGGCTTGACTGCTCCAACAAAATCCGTACCATATTCAACACACTTGCTCGAATGAAAAGAGCCTGCCTTGCCAAGTCCTTGGCAAATGAGTTTTGTTTTTGGTGTAACTAATATCCCCATAAATTCTCCTATATGATTATCTCAATGCTAATTGCCTATCGGCTGTTCGGCCACAACACGTTGAGCAGCAGCAACAACTTTTTCGGCTGCATCTTTCATATCAATGGCAGTGATCACATTTAAGGTAGATGTTTCCAAAATCTTTTTGCCTTCTTCAACATGAGTGCCTTCCAGTCGTACCACAACTGGGACATGCAAGCCAATTTCTTGCACAGCGTTTCGAACACCTTCAGCAATCACATCGCAATGCGCAATACCACCAAAAATATTGACCAAAATGGCTTTTACTCGTGCATCACTCAAAATAAGCTTAAATGCCTCCCGAACTTGATCTTTGGTTACACCGCCGCCAACATCCAAAAAATTCGCTGGCTGGCCTCCAGCATATTTGATGATGTCCATGGTTGCCATAGCAAGGCCAGCGCCGTTGACCATACAACCAATATTGCCATCCATGCTTACATAAGATAAACCAATTTGTTTAGCCCGAATTTCAGTCGCAGGGATTTCGGTTTCATCTTTCATATTGGTATATAATGATTCATGCCGATACACAGCATTATCATCAAAGCTTATTTTAGAATCCAAAGCAAGCAATTCTCCAGATTTAGTCAATACCAGCGGATTGATTTCGAGAATGGTACAATCATACTGAAGATACGCTTGAGCAATGCCTTGTAAAATTTTAACCGCTACATCTACCACTGGACCAGTAAAGCCTAGGGAAAATGCAATTTGCCGTGCTTGAAAAGGATACAACCCAAGCACTGGATCGCACAGCTCAGAGAAAATTTTCTCCGGACTTTTTTTAGCCACTTCTTCAATCTCCACGCCGCCTTCTGCGCTCGCAATGACCATTGGACAAGCTTTTGTGCGATTCAAGACCATGCCAATATAGTATTCATGCGCAATTTCCACAGCAGGAGTGAGCATCACCTGATTTACCCGCACGCCTTGCGGCCCAGTCTGGGGTGTAACCAATGGCTTTGCCATAATGCCTTGCGCAACAGCAGCCGCTTCAGCAGCAGTCCGAGCCAACTTGACCCCACCGCCTTTGCCTCGTCCACCAGCATGGACCTGAGCTTTCACCACTGCCACTGGCACTGATAATTTTTCAAATGCTTGAGCTGCTTCTTCTCCATTGGCAGCCAAAATCCAAGGAGGAATTGGCACACCAAATTCAGCCAAAATCACTTTGGCCTGATATTCATGAATATTCATAAAATTTTTGCACCTTTGTATTTGAGTAACAACATATTACCCAAACTGCTAGTTAAGAAAAAAATCCTTCATCTTTGCCAAATTCTTAGCACCAGGCAGTCAATTTTATGGCTTGCCTGCTTCAAGTCGGGAGGGAATCGTTCGTTACTTTTTAGTATGTAGCGAGTATCTTTTCTAATTCAATGTGGATTTTCTGAAATTCTAACTTGTTGTGCTAGAATAGACTAAAAAAAGATCCTTAATCTGTATCAATCAAAAAAATTCGCTCGGAAATAAAAGGTCTCTTTGATAGAATGCTACGTTTTCCTGTGTCCCGTCAGGACACGATAAGAGCCGACATAACCTGGGGTTAGAAAC
>JAKLHB010000028.1 GCA_022710345.1 Planctomycetota bacterium | reverse complement strand
GTGGGAAGCTACTTTCGCAAATACTTCCGTTACCCCCTTTTCATACAATGCATCTAAAGCTCGGCCTAAAGTATCATCGTTCAAATTTTCTGCACTAACTCCTACTCCAATCAAATTTTCTACTGGTTTGTTTGCAAAAAAATGTGGGGTTAGATACAGGGGCTTGTTTACAAAACCCATTGCGTTCAATACCATCGCCTGTACCGCTTCTCCTATCGTTACTTCTTTTTCTCCGCTATCTATGCATTTGTCTATTTCTTTTATCAGTCCTATTTCAAAACACGTTCCTGCTATGATTCCTAGGTGATCCAACTCTTGGCTTTCATATCCTTTA
Source organism: Planctomycetota bacterium (assembly GCA_022710345.1). GTDB lineage: Bacteria > Planctomycetota > Uabimicrobiia > Uabimicrobiales > JABWCH01 > JAKLHB01. The sequence continues at coordinate 22,531 of JAKLHB010000028.1, read as the reverse complement.
TTTGACATTGGCTTTCCTTTGCTACTAGGTCTTTTTTCACAAAGGATACTTTTTTATTACCAAAACTCAACTCTTTTTTTACAAAATTTTGAAAAATAAGAATTTTTGGCCTTTAGCCTGCGGAATGTAGGCTGTAATATTATAAACCCGAAGATGTACTTACCGCTAGAAAATTTAGAGAGATTTTGGGAAAAGCCGTTTCTGATGCAGGCCAAATGCAAAGCATCGCTGAAATGTTTTTCCATTTTTTTGTTGGCATCGTTATAAGTTTTTGTACGATATAGGAGAATTTTCTTATGCGCGGTAGCTCAGTAGAGTAATATTTTAGATCATGCTTCAGTTAAGGAGAGAAAATTGATGTCTAAGACTATTGTGCTTAAAAACGATGCTCACAATGACATTGAAATTGGTACTCAATTAGAGGTTATCTCTGTAGAAGGTAATCAGATTATCCATTCCAATCAAGCCTCAAAAATCTAAAGTAGATTGTTGAAAGCGTTTATCCATCGGATGAAAACGAGTTTCGCAAGCTGCTGGGTACCGCCGGGCGGCTGCGTTCTGCCGACCGTGTCCAGCGGCGGCCCTTGCTCGTCCTCCGCGACTTTGGCGCAGGCCATGATCATCCAAATAAACGGAGTGGCTCTCCCAAAAAAAATGAACCCGTTGAGCACGCTATACTGGCGTTGCTGGCACGGGTTCATTGTGTTTTTCAGCTTGTTTTGGCCAAGCTTACTGTTGGAACAATAAGGAATTAGTGATGTCCGCAGAATGGATCGTAATGGATGTCCATTTTTTGTGGGACATATTCGATGTCAGCCCAAATCTGGATTTCATAGGGTGAGCTGGTGAGCATGATTAAATGCCCGCGTTCATCGCAGATCAAGGTTGCTTCATCGGTTTCTTCTTCATCCAACTGGAACTTCACAATGCGTTCATTTTCTGGATTAGGTTCTGTGACACCAGGAACTTCAATATGGAACTCGTATTTATCTCGGATCGGTAAAGGTTCGCTGATTGCGCAGCGATATTGAGAACCATCTGGATATTCAATGGTGTATGCGAGTGGGGTACCGGCTTGGAATACTGGTCTGCGGTCGAAGATTTCTTGGCTTGTGATTGTATGTGTGAGGACGAGGTCAGCACCTTCATTATCTTTGGCGCGTTGTTCAGCGAATTTACGTTGTTCTTGTTTGTATCGTTCTTCTGTGGTTATCGCGTTCTGTTTGCTGGCTTCCTCTTTGCTAGCATCGGCCTTTTCGTCTTCGTCTTCGCCTGGCTCTTCACCTTCGCCTGGTTCTTCGTCTTCGTCTTCGCCTTCACCTGGCTCTTCACCTTCGCCTGGTTCTTCATCTTCACCTTCGCCTGGCTCTTCGTCTTCGGGTTCCTCAGGCTCTTCGTCTTCGGGTTCCTCAGATTCTTCATCTTCGGATTCCTCAGACTCTTCGTCTTCGGGTTCTTCAGACTCTTCATCTTTGGGTTCTTCAGGTTTTTTAGCTTCGGGTTTTTTGGGTTTCTGATCTTCGGTTTCTTCGCCTTCGGTTTCTTGATCTTCAGGTAGATCAATATCTTCCTCAGGCTCTTCTTCCTCAAGTTCAGGTTTCTTGCCTAATGGTTTTGCAGGAGGCTTGGTTCCAGGTTTTGCAGGTTCTGGCTTTTTCGCAGCGGGTTTAGGTGGTTCAGGTTTCTTCTGGCCTGGTTTTAGAGCAGGTTTGCCAGGTTCCGGTTTTTTACCAGCCTGTGGTTTTGCAGGGACTTCTTCTTCAGTTTCTTCGCCTTCTTCAGTTTCTTCAGTTTCTTCAGTTTCTTCGCCTTCTTCAGTTTTTTTCGCCTTAGATGGAACACCTTCTGAATGTGCTACAAGATCAGAAAGGTCTTCACCTTCGGCTGGTTCTTGAAAGGTTTTGGCATGAATGGTTTTTGGGCCACGTGGCAAGAAGAAAGCACGGACAAAGAGTTCGGCATCTGCTTCGAATCCGACCAAGAATTCCTCGCGGAATTTTCGGAAATCATCAAAGCCATTTTCCAAAGATACTGCTTCAGCGTTGATCAGGCCTAAATACTGAGGTTCTGCGCCTTCAAAGTCAATGCGATAGATCCAGAATTTTTCCTGCACAGGCCGCAGATTGTTGATTGAAGTTCTGGCAACAGGACGACGGTCTGTATATGAACGCAGGTTCAATTCATGGCCTTGATCAAAGATGGTCACCATAGCGACCAAAGAATCGTAAGCCAACCTGCAAGACAGGTAGGTGAACAAGTTCTCGATCACTAGTTCAACTTGATCATAACCATCGCGCAACATTTGTTTGGTTTTGTCATTGAATGGATCAATGCGGACAGATTCAAGATAACGTCCAATGCACGCGCCTAAAGCCACAGATGTCTTGGCAGAATCACGATCGAATCGAACGTTTGCTGGATCATAATCGAACACGCCATCGCTTTCGCGGAATACTTCATTGGCCACAACTTGGACACACTGCATGTTGCAAGATTGTCCAGAAAGAATCAGGCGATCAATGCGATCACGATGATCTTGGGTTAAAAGACGGGCCTTAGAAAGGCTAACCGCGAGACTTAAGGATTGTTTGATTGGATCACGTGCGATCTTGGTCAATTCTTGTTGAGAGATCGTCAGCCGTAGGTCTTCTTGTTGAATTGTATTAGTATCAACCAACCATGCATGAGAATTGCGGACAAAATTGAACAATTGGCCACTGTCTAATTCTACTTCTTCTGGCCATTCTTGAGCTGCGCCAGCTTCTTTAGCTGCCGCTACAGGAGTGCCTAAGGTCTTTTTGAGTTCCTCGACCATTTCCCACAAAGTGAAGAAATTCGAGGTTTTGCTAGCATCATCTACAAATCGAGTAGGCACTAAAACATCAATGATGGTTTCATTTAGTTGGTTGTATTGTCGCATTTGCTGCATTGGATGAGCAGTCCATTCCAAAAGAGCACCTTCTCGATATTTGGCAGGTGCGTCTTCGCTGCCTTCACTTTGTACTAAAGTATCTGGCAGATTGAGGAGCACTTGGCTCAATGGACTATCCATTGGCGGTTCAGCATTCTTTTGATTGATGAGCCGTAGCAAGCAATCAGCGAATTTCGATTTGACCAACCTGAAAAGCCACAGAGTAATGAGGTCACCGCCGATATAACGATGGCCAGTTGTGCCTAATAGTCTTGGCGTGATGCGGAAATAACGACCACCATTGCCGCGATCTGCTTCTGGTCCAAAGATAGGCAATTCCTCATACAGCAATTGGATCAATGCAATGTCTGTGGTTCCACCACCCAAATCATAGAGAAGAATGTTTTGATATGAACGATTATGACGATCCTTGCGGCAACGTGCCATTAAGCCATTCATTGCGCATACAGGATCAGCACCTACTTCACGCCATACATAATACACAGCCGCAGCAGTTGCTTCATCAAAACGAGTATCAATTTCTTTGATATTGAGGTCGGTTAAAATTTCTTTCAGGCTGCGACGTAAGGATGCTGGGTATGAAGTTGGGAATGTCGCCACCATAGAGCATGGCCATTCAGCATCTTGGAATTGACCGTTTTCTGCACGACGATGGATATCAGCAATTGCGCGATTGAGCAATTCTCGATACGCTAGACGGCACAATGTATCGGCTGGGAATTGAATAGCTTTGCCACCGTTTTCAGCAGGTACCACTTCAATCACTTCATCTCGGCCAAAATAACGTTTGATCGAGATTACAAATTGACGAATATCTGCTCCGCCGCTGGCAGCACTACGAAGCAATAGACCAACACGTGCACCCATATCTACCTTAGTTTCTTCCATCAAGAGGTTCAAATCTTCGGTATCTGGGGCAGAAATGATCTGCATAGTGCTGGAAATTGGATGTGGCCCAGCGTTTTCATCGAGTTCCAGGACAAAGTAACGTTGAGATTCCAAGGTTTTGGAATCAATCACAGATTCAAATCCATGCATTACTTCTGGAGCAATTTCCATCAAGATTTTGGAATTGGTGCTTTCTTGTGAGAAATTGGACAAACGGCATAGAGTTTCTGTGATGATTTGGGACCGCAATTGGTCATCCAGTTTTAAGAGAGAACGTTTAATCTCGTCTTCTGTGGTTCCGCACTTTGGCAAATTAGCATTGGGAACAATTTTGGTTAGGTTTTCTACAAATAGGTCAGTTTCAGAAGCATCCACCTTAGAAAGGTGTTGGGTTAACCAACCATCTACCCATTTGCACAAAGATTCCCATTGCTCAGTGCTCAATTGACCGCGAACTTCTTCTGCCGCGTATCGTGGATCACGCACGACAATTGCGGAGTTTGTAGTACCATAGTCAATTGCCATTAAGCCGCTATAGAGACCACTTTCATCACGTTCTTCTTTTTCTTCGCCTTCGGTTTCTTCTTCTTCGGTTTTTTCTTCGCCTTCTTCAGTGCTTTCTTCTTCGTCGCTAGTTTTTGTGTCTTTTTTAGTGTCTTTTTTCATTGGTGTTGCTGGCGCTGGTTTTTCTTTTGCAGCAGTTTTCTCTTCGGAGCCTTCTTCTGCATTATCGCCAAAATCAACATCACCGGGCTCTTCATCATCAGTTTTCTCTGCCGTTGGCTTTGCCGCAGGTTTTTGGCTTGGTGTTTGGGCATCGGTTGCATCTGTAATTAAGCGAATTTCTTGTGAGCATTTAAGGTCTAGTGCATCTTCGCCTTCTTTGACTAATTTGACCAAGACAGGAACTGGAATCGTTCCTTCTTGCGGCAAAAGCGATGTATCAGCGAGTTGTGCGATGGGTACAATAATCGTGGCCCGACCTCGGCCAATTGTAACGCTAAATTTACCAATATCAAGGATGTTCACCAAAAGATTGCGAACTTTTTCCTTTAAGGCTTGTGAGGCTGTTCCAAGTTTTGCAGGGAACGCATACTTCAGCGTGAGTTCTTTTTGTGTGATCTTACCTGAGAACCCTTCTAGGACATACCTCAATTCACCCTTTTTATCCATAGGGTTAATGGTAATCACGGGTTCTTCAGGATAGAATTTTAATTCATCCGCCATAGTTTTCCTCTTCAAAGCGAATCATTTTCAAGAAATGGAAAGAAGATTCTTAGCCAAAAGGCTTGAATCTACAGAAGGAATTGCAAGGGGAGAATTACCATTCTTCAAAACCAGCTTCGCCTTCCTTAGGGGGATTGGCATCTGCAAGTGAATCTTCTGTGGCTTGGGATGGCTTTGCCCCGGGTGTAGATGGTTTAGGTGTAATGCTTGGCTTGGCTAATGGTGCGCCTGGCTTGGCCCCTGGTGCTGGTGCGCCTGGCTTGGCCCCTGGTGTTGGTGCGCCTGGCTTGGCCGCTATTGTACCTGGCTTAGCCGTTGGTGCTGGTGCGCCTGGCTTGGCCCCTGGTGCTGGAGTACCTGGCTTGGCCGCTGGTGCTGGTGCGCCTGGCTTGGCCCCTGGTGCTGGTGCGCCTGGCTTGGGTGCGCTTGATTTAGGTCCCATAGCGCGGACTGGTGTTTCTTCGGCAGTTTCTTCGCTTTCTAAACTATCCATACGAGCCATAGCAGGAGCAAATGTACTGGTTGCACCGTCATTTTGTTTGACTTCTTCAACTGTGCCACGCAAAATTTGGCCTGCACTGTCCCATGCACTTTCATCGGATACAGGCAATTCACTGCTTGCAACACCTGCCAAGAAAGTAGGATTATTCAGGCAGCTACGTACCAATGGGAGAATTTCAGCACGCAAGACTTCATTAACAAAGAAACCTTGGAATTGATTTTCTGCGGCTGCAATCAATCGAGATACTCGATCGCGTAGCGTTTTAATCAATTGAACTTGAATACGGATAATTAAAGCCATATTCCAGAAGCAAGGCTTTTCTGTATCATAAGGATATCGAATATTCTTGAGGTCTTCAAGTTCAGGTGTAATGCGTTCCAAAATTTCAGGCACTAGTGTATCCGCGGCCATACGGCTGGGCTGCCAACTATCTATCAATGGCAGACCTTCTTCACTTTGAGAAAGTCGGTCTACATTCAATACAGATTGCAGTGCTTGGCACGCAGCAGTATAATCACCATGTGTTTCAAATCGTTGTACACTATAAAGAATGGCTTGGCCGATATGATCCAAAGCAAATTGACTCAATGCTTCGGCTGTATTCATATACCGTTCATTGAAGGCTTTGAATTCTGTGGGAACTTCTGCTCCTACCTTTTTAATCTTGCTGTATCGCGAGAATGTTTTTTGAGGAGGAGTCTTCGATGTCATGGGTTGCACTTTTTTCATAGCGCCTTGGTTCAAAATTGCAAACCATTCTGGCCAACTAGCAACGCGCGATGTGATCTCTTTTTCAATGATGTCCCATATTGGCGCATCACGTTCATCTTGCTTGATTTTCAGGCTTTTATATTCGCTTTGGCCATTTGGCAATGCATCGGCAACAGCCAATTCAAGAATACGATAAAATTCTTGAGCTTGGAATGCAACTTCAGAGCTAACTTTCACAGTGCTACCTGCAACTCCTGCTCCCTTGGGTGCAATGCTATCCAAAAGCCGATATGCAGCCCGATATTCTTTCAGGGCATCTTCGCGAATCAACCGTTCGCCTTTTTCACGAGCAAAAACAACCACATCTTCACGTAAACAAGCTACACCGCCAAATTCTAGATATCGTTCGACGGATTGCTTGATGAGTTGGAAATCGCCGCTCAACCTGCGATCTTTGTCAATATCTCGGATGAGCTTTCTGAAATCTGGTTCATTGCGCTTGTACAAGGAATACGCAGCTTGATGTTTGTTATCTGTGAAAAATTCTGCTTTACCAAAATTCCATCCACTACGAGCGCTTTTAGCTTCGAACAAATAGCACATCGCAGAGCATAGATAGACACGCAAGCTCTTACTGCCGCTAAACAAGTTCTTTGCAGGAGTAAGTAATGTGGTAAAGCCAACCGTGGTTCCATCTTTGACAGAAGAGTAATATTCTTGTACATTAACGCCGCCTGGAAGTGGCTGGAATTCATCGAAACGATTGATGGTGATGATGGTGCGTTCTGTGGTCAATTTTCCAACTTGTTGGAACAAAGAAGCCATGACTGAAGCACCAGAAGCACCTGGGTTGGATCCGTTGAAAATCAAGAGAATAGCATGGGCATCTCGAATTTCATTGGTGCACAAGAAACGGTCACGTGCGTTACTGCTTTCTGCGCCAAGACCAGGGAAATCAAGGAATGCCAGTGGGCTATAATTTTCAGGATTGTCAATGCCAAATGGCACACACCAGGCATCCACTGCGACTGTCACACGACGCATCAATGGGAATACAGCTCGAATATTTTTATGGGTAAGGGTATCGTTTACATCAAAAGAACCAACTGTATCATACATTTTTTGGATGGCAGCATGGAATGATTGAGCACCTTGATCTAGTTCAGTTCGTCCCAACAATGTAAGTGCATCAGGAAGCAGTTCTCTTGAGATTGTACATTCATAGCGTTGTTCGCGTGTTACTAAAGCCTGATTGTATTTGAGAGCCATGGCATATTCTAGCGCAGCTAAAACAGCATATTTTGTAGAAATGTCTTGTGGCTGCTCATACGCGCTGATCAATTTATCCTCTAGTTTAGGCAATTCGCTAAAGGAGTTTAGAGTTTGAGGAAGCCCTGTTATGCCTTGATTGTTGAGGTCTCTGAGGTAATAATTTAAAATTTCCCATGCTTCACGTTCAACAAAGAAGCTAACCTTTGAACTCTTGATCTGTGCTGGCTTTTCTTCGCGGCGTAAAGATACGCGAAGTTCCAACACGTTTCCAGTAGTTGGTTGGAGTAAACTAGGGAAAAGATCTGCGCAATCCAATATTGCATTGAGGAGCAGAGTCTTTCCGCTGTTAAATTCACCAACCAGCGCAATTCTAAGAGGTGCATCGCACAATTCTTGGCAACGATGTAAATGATCCAATGCCTCTTGCAAGGCTTCACGAATCCGATCAGCCGGATTCGCATTCATTGCTTGATGGATTGTTGTCTCCAACTGTTGAGCATTTTCTTTAATGTCGCCAATAGTCGTGATTTTTTTCATAAAAGTTTCCGCGCGGAAAATACCAACAGAGTTGATAAAAAAGCGCGGCCTCAATGGTCCGCCGTACAGTTTGATGAAATCATCATGTATGACGTAGAAGAGGGAAATGTCAGGAATATGCGGTTCCTAATTCCGATTACTCTGCCGCACCAGAGGAGCAATTACCTAGCCAAGTTGGATCCGATTTTTTGCTGAAACCTAAATGGATAGCGTGAAGACTAAGGTTAAAGCATTGTTCTGCGCTTGTGAAATAGGGTTGGCTAAGGTATTAAAACCATTTTAACAGTAATTTCTTGAATGGCAACAAAATTTTGCATTTTTACTTAGAAAATTAAGAAATTTCTTAAGCAATAGGTAACAAATTTTTGTAATATATTGATTCATGAGCAATTTTTATACCAATTCCTGATTTACCTAGGAATCAGCATAATATCTACCTAGAGACACAATCGCCAATGCAAAGGCTCCCATAGTCATGCAAAAACATGTAACAACTTTCATATTCAAGTAGTAACATGTAACAAAATGTTACAAGAATTTGAATCAGAGCATTCCTTCTTCTCAGATAACGAATTTGGGGAATGCCAAAAATTTCGGATGCCGACTTGATGGAAAAGAGCATTCCTTCTTCTCAGATAACGAATTTTGAGAAGCCAATATCAGTGGAGTTCCCAAAAAACGTTATCATCAGTCTTTCTTCTCTACAACATGACTTTCTTCTGAAGCCTGCTTGGTTAGCGTGGCAGCATTTTCTTCGCTTCCTACACAATATTTTGAAATAGGCGCATTTTCTAGTGATTGACGTAGAAGAGCATAAATGGTGGTTTTGATACTCACATAATATGCGATGCAAAATCCGCTTATAATCCAAAAAATAAAATAAAACAATTCTTTAGAAAAAATAAAAATATTTTCATAACAGCCAAGCGACATCGCCCATTGCGTGAGCCAAACACTGGCCAAGAATAGTATGCTGCTCACTGCTATCACAAATATTGCATGGACAGCCGCAATCAAATGGTATATTGCAAATCGCCAGAAACAATGAAAAAAATAGGTCATACTTCGAGAAACAGCATCATACTGATCAAGCCGATCCATAGCAATTGCAGAAAGCATCAGGCTTAGGCCCAAAAAAAGTGTTAGTAAAATTGCTAACATCAAAAATCCAACTGCAGAAAATAGTAATGAAAAAACAAGTGTAAGTGAAATACCTAACGCATGTTGTATTTTTTCAATTGCCCATCCTAAAAAAGTCAATAAACCTGTAATAAATGCAAAGCAACTCAGCAACAAAAGCGGACCAGCGCAAAATCGTCCATAATTTTGCAGACTATATTGCAATGCATGGAACATAGAGATTCGCTTTGTACAAGCCAATTCCACAGCCGCACTGCGATGGATAGCTCCACCCAAAAAAACCCAGCTCAAATATATCCAGAGCAATAATCCAATACCATGCCAAATCCAAACTTGGCTGGGGCCATGCCAAAGCTTAGCCAGAGGCTCCAGATTTTCCATTTCCCAAAGGTGCAAAGATACGAAATGGAGGGCACAAATATCTAGCACAAGAGCCAGCATAAAGGACCAGCACATTCCTAAAAAAATTCGTCTTGGATCAAAAGCCATAGCATAGGTTTTAAATAACAAAGGCCATTCAGGAGACATAGCAAAATCCTTATTTTTTCTTGAAAAAAATTGACGTTTGCTAAAGATCGAGGTAAAATTAAGGCAAAATTTTAAGTATTTGATTAAACTAATTTCGACAGGATGTCTAACTCCATGTAAAAAAACATGATACATTTATGCCTTCTACTAAATCTACACCTTCTAAAGCTGTACCTCCTAAACATATTAAAAAACTTCGTAAATTTGATATTATAGACGGAACTGTCCACGAAGTCAATGAGGATACAGCAGCAATTTGGATTTATACAAATCCAGACGATTCTCAAAAGCGACAATTGGTCAATGATCTCAAAATAGACGAACACACCCTCAATTCTGCCCTTGACCCAGACGAACAATCGCGTTTGGAATTTGAGCCAGAGCATATTGCATTAATTTTGAAACGGCCAAAAAATTATTCTCAACAAGATCAATTTATGTTTAAAGTCACCTCTATTGGATTTTTTTTCTTCAAATCCAAGTTAATTGTAGTTTCTGCAGACGAAGAAAATATATCCATTCTGAATGGCCGTCCTGCTAAAATCACTAGCCTGCACCATTTGTTGCTTAAATTCATCAGTCGCATCATCAATCATTATTTTGAACATTTGAAAACCATCAACAAAATATCAGATGAACTGGAACAGCAGATCAATGGCTCTTTAGAGAATAAATATCTGCTCAATTTATTCACTTTGGAAAAAAGCCTTGTGTATTACCTCAATGCCATCCATGCCAATTCTGTGGTCATTGTGAAACTCAAATACAACGCAGTACGCATTGGGTTTAGTTTAGAAAATTTGGAATATTTGGAAGATTTAATCATTGAAAATAATCAATGCTATACCCAGTCTGAAATCTACTCCTCTATTTTGGCTAGTTTGATGGATGCCAGGGCTTCTATTGTGAGCAATAATCTGAACGTACTGATGAAAACATTGAATGTGATTACCATTGCCATCATGGTGCCTACTTTTGTGGTGAGTGCGTTTTCAATGAATGTGAAGCTCCCTTTTGAGCTTTCTGAGTGGCAATTGGCTTTTTGGCTCATCATGGGAATGGCTGCAATTTCAGTAATTTCGTTTATGATTTTTTGGAAGATCAAGCGCTGGTGACTAATTAGTATTGGAACTCCAGCAGGATGCTTATCGAGCTTGCCTGCCAGGGTTCCTTGCTAAGGTCGAATTTTCAAGCGTGCGGATTCAAGGACAGGTGCTTAGGTAATCAAACTAGAAACATCGTTTTTTATTATGAAATCCAAGCGTTAAGGCAATTCAACAAGCATAGTGGCTAAGTCTTCATAAAATTTTTTCATCCAAACTTTTCCCAATATCAGTTCTCTATAATGCCCAATGACTTTGCCATGGTCCATGTTGGACAAGACCCCCATATAATTCCAAACGCCTGCTTTAGGTGTGCCATCAAATGCCTGAATCTTAGCATTGTGCGGCCCTTGCATAGAGATGGTATTCACTATGCCATCGTTTTGCCACCACTCATCACAAGGTTTCACTGCTGAGCCTTGATAATGGCCCATATAATGGGCATACGCCCAGAAAATAGGATTCATGCTTGCTTTGGGCCAATGATATCCTGGATTAGCCAGAATTACCTTGGTTTCTTCTGTGGCATAGCTAAAATAATAAATCGTGGGACATGTCCGTATTCGCGCATTTAAGACTAAGGCCCCTTCTGGTAAAAGATCGTACATAGAGATATCTTTGGTATCTCCAATTCCTACATCAATTCGATGTAAGTAATCTTTCATGCTTTCGCCTTCCAGTGGTTTAATATTCCAATGCTCCATGTCAAAATCATAAACTCTCCAATTGGAACCTGTTATGCCCAAAAATCCTGCGACTATTTCTTCGGCTAAACCACCGGATAATCCTTGAACCATCGTGGCTAAGGTGGTCCCATTATGAGGAGTGGAAATCGTTGTGACAGACTTAATCCAAGCCCCTGTTGTCCCTTTGCCGAAATAATCTTGTTCTAACAGCTCAACAAGCATTCTACAAGTTTGCCCGCCCATACTATGCCCTATCAAATGAATTGGGTGAGTTTGATCCCATTCTGGGTATAAAGCATCAAAAGATTTGCCAAACCTTTGATGTCCATAAGTCTGAGCATGTTGCATTCCATAGTCAACTTGTCCGCCTTTGAGCTGATAAAACAATTCACACGCTCGATCATGATTGGATGAGATGGCCCCGACCGATGAGCTAATTACCACAAAGCCTTTGCTTTTCAAATATTCCTCAATATCTAGCACAAACCCGCCCCAATATTTATATCCCAAAAGTTCATCTCTTCCCCAACCACTAAATCCATGCACAAGCACAATCGGATATGGACTTTTATTTTCTGCTGCCATAGTTTCTATACAACAGAACAAGCAAAACATTATGCAAATCATTGCGATAGACCTGATCATACGATATGCCTTTCTTAAAGTGCCATAAGACAAGCACGCTGCACGCTTGTCTTATGGATTACCGAGAAGATAAGCTTGCCATTTATGCTGCAAGCGCTCTATGGTTATGTTATGTTTTTGAAGCACAGAGGAAAAAGAAAGCGGTGTTTTTTCCATACAATTTAGAACATAGTCCTTGAGAATCGGGCGATATTGCTGATGTTCAGCGTAGAGTAAAAAATGCACCAATGACCAACTTTGTGCATAGTGTGTTCTTGCTTGAGGGCCACAAAAGTCACTGTGAAACGCAACATCATCTAATTCTACTAAGTCTTGTAGGGAAATAAAGGTGCCTTCCAAAAAATTTTGCTGGAGAAAAGCCAAATGCTTTTGCGCAATCTGCAATTGACCTTGGCTTTGCCAATCGCAATAGCATTCTGCAAGCCCTTCGTCTAGCCAAACAGGAATATCTGGAATATAGCGATGCAAGATTTGGTGAGACATTTCATGGTATAAAGTAGGCCAAAATGCTTGCGCAGAATCTCGAAGATATCCAACAATTTGTCGCTGCGCAGGGATATAATAAGCCCCTGCATCTCGCAAAAAAAGCCAATCTTTAGACTGATGACGACTATATTCTTCAAATTCCGTGGCATTCTGAAATATATAAATAGTACCTACAACGGATTGGCCAGCATGCTCTGCCAGCCCCAATTGCCATAAAAATTGGCGATGAAACGAAGCAAAAGCTCGTTCCATGCGAATGGCTGTTTCATAAGCAAAATCCCAGCCAGCGGTTGTGTATATGCGATAGTGTTGAATATCGAGATAGTATATTTTTTGCGAACAGAGAATTTCTTTTTCTCTTCGCAATTCCCATGCTTTTTCCAGAGTAGGATGCGCGTACTTTGCTCCAGGATTTCCAAGAATCAAGCGAAGCCTTTGCTGTGTATCTGCATTGCTTTGATGGAACATAGCTCTTATTTTAGCATAAGGCGGGTGAGGCATTTGGTTCAAAGCATCTTGGGCTGCATCTTGCACCCAAGGGCTAGAATCATGGAGAAGGTCCACTAAGAGGGCTGCTGCATCTTGACATCGAAGTCGTCCAAGCGTATTGGCAGCGTTATATCTCACACGCCAATACGGATCACGGAGAGCCTGAAGCACTGCAGGAATTAAGGCATTGGTGTTAGATGCCAAGGAGGGGAAAAAGGCCAACCAAGCGCGTGTTTTGCAAGAGATGTCTAAATCACATATCCACTCTGCAATCCAAGGATTTGCAATCTCAGGATTTTGAACAAACCAGTGCACCAATGGATCACGCTGATCTTGCACAGGCTTTTCTAGAAAATCTTCTAGCACAGCCAGTACCTCGTCTTTGCTTGTTGGTTGGCTCAAGCCCTGATGGCAAAATGCCAAGAACCATAGAAAAAGCAAAGCAGAAATAAAAGTAGGTGTCTGCTTCATAATCCGCTAGATTTTTGTGTCTAAAACACACAAATCATTCTCCTTTCTATTGTTCAAACATCGCCATCGTTGATAGCAAAAAGCTGCGAAAGTATATTTTTTGATGCCATTGTATCTTACCAAGTGCAATCAAAATTTGCAAAAAAATTTATTCCAAAATTCAAATTATTTTCGAAACTTGCAATTTTTCAAATAAAATAAACTTTATCTTGATTCAAAACAATAGGTTAGGAAAAGTTAAACTTGCCGTGATTCTCTCTGGCCGAAAATTTTGCACAAGCAAAAAAAAATAGCCCTGGATCAGGCTATTTTTGGGTAAGATGTTTCATATCTCACCTTTATAACTAGTTCGTCTATTTCATCATAAGATGCATCAGGTTAATTCATTCGAATCAGCCGCCATTGTTGATGATAGCCACCATTCCAATTCCATTGTTGAACATTTGCGCCATTGTATTGCCAACGTGTGGAGTCTAGGTCTAACACTTTGCCGCTTTTGCGATTGACAATTTTATAATAACCACCAGTTGTCTGAACGAACTGCCATTGTTGATGATAGCCACTATTCCATGTCCATTGCTGAACATTTGCGCCATTGTATTGCCAACGTGTGGAATCTAGGTCTAACACTTTGCCGCTTTTGCGATTGACAATTCTGCAATAACCACTGCTTGTTGCAATAAGCCGCCATTGTTGATGATACCCGCCATTCCATGCCCATTGTTGAACATTTGCACCATTGTTTTGCCAACGAGTTAAATCCACTTCTAACACTTTGCCACTTTTCCGATTGACAATTTTATACCAAGTGGCAACCGATTCTTCTTGTAAATCAAGTTCTTGTGCAATTAGGCTGAGGCAGAAAAGTACAAGGAAGGCTACCAAGAGTTGTAAGTTTTTCATGTTGAATCCTCCTCATTGCTGCACGAATGGGCAGTCGCCTGCCAGTCCGCGGAGCATTTGTTTTTGGTCAGTCGCTCTCTGAAGAGTATCAAACATCTTGATGCTCTTCATCGCTCAGGAGTCTTAGAAGCAAAGCTTAAGCCAAAACTAAAAAAAATAGCAAAATGTTTCATAAGCCTTTATCAATCTGAAGCAAAAACAACTTTAACTTTCTCAAGCAACGCTTCAGCCTTCCCAAAATTGCTGCACACAAATCCAAAACCTGGATTTAAAAATCTAAAACCTGGATTTGCTCAGATCAAAATTTTGTCTAAGCGAAAAGCAAAAAAAAAATAGCCCTGATCAGGCTATTTTTGATTAGATTTCTCAAAATATTCGTGTACAGCCAGGTTGCTTAACCAACGAACGTAAGGTGCGAAATGTGTAGGTCATTATTGCCCATTGGTCGTGGTTTTCCAAATACCATTGCCATCTGTGCCTAAGTACAGGACATTGGCATTGCTAGGAAGCATCACCATGCTCAAAATGCGTTGGTATGTGAGATGGGAATTGCGAGATTTCCAGCTTGTGGATTGAGCAATATCTGCTTTATACCAGACTCCATCATCCGTGCCTACATAAACTTCACTGCCATGGAGCACAATCGCTCGGATATTCTTTCCATCCGTTGTGAGGCCAGTGCTGCGAAGTTCCCAACCAGCTCTGGTTGGATCGTAATAATAAAGACCTTCTCCAAGTACACTAGCCACAAGCACATTTCCACTGGCAGAGACCGCGACTTGCTGAATGACTTTATCCTTGAGCAAGCCTGTGTTCAAAGTGCTATCCCATGCTTGTGCCAAGTCTGTGGGCTTTACATTTCGATGTATGCCAACCTTGGTGCCTGCGTAGAGTGTTCCTTCTGTTTCTGCAAAAGCTAAGCTATTGACTGGAGAAGCAGGGACTGCTTGCAAAGCTTTCCAATCATCTTTGGCATTGCGATACCATACTTTTCCAGCATTGCTGGCCCATACTTTATCTGCTGCAGCGTTTGCGGCAAGCATGGTCGAAAGTGTTGCATCTAAGGTAATATTCCCTGAATCACCTGTCCAGGTTGCTCCTCCATCTTGAGATAGCATAATGCGTTGCGTATTAGCAGCGTATAATACAGTAAGGTCAGCATTGCCAGCAAAGCTCATGTATTGGCAGAAATTATCTTGTATGCTGCTTGCTTGGCGAGTCCAATTGTCTGCTGCATCTTTCGCGTATATACCACCATTGGTGGCCGCTAATACATTATCTATATTTGTATTATGGATTGCCAATGCTCTGACCTGGCTTTGTTTTAGACCAGTGTTGCGTATTTCAAAGCCTTTGTTGTCATCTTCATAGAGTAAGCCATACGCAGAGTTCCCTCGGTAGATCACATCCTCGGCACGTGTTCCTTCACCAATTCCTACAAACAAGCTCGTGACTGAAACATTAAGAATGTTGGTATTATCTGCAAATTTATTTTTTGCTGTCCAGACAGGTGCGCTGAGGCTTGCATTTTCACTAAAATAAAGGCCGCGGTTGGCAAATCCTGCGTACATTCGATGGCTTGTATCAGCCATCAATGCCCCTTGCAAGCTTGTGACACGGTCGGGGCTCGTGCCTGTGTTGAGTGTATAGCGAGATTCCCATTTTTTGCCGTCGAAAATCCAAATTAGCTTTTTTTCTCCAGCACCTAGATTTTCCAAACCAGCGTAGAGGATATCTTGAGATGGGCTTAAATGGCTGCGAATGAGCGCCAACGAATAAACATAAGCTTGTTTATCGCCAAGCGTTTGATATAATCCTTCTTTGGATTCCGTAATCCAGGTCGCATCTGGGAGCCATGTACTACCTGAATTTTGGGTATAGAACACATCTACATCTGTGGCTACATAAAAATGAGTTTGAGGGCTTGCCGTACGTCTCACAATCGCATTGATGCGTTTAGGTGTTGGTTTAGTGTCAGTTGGATTGGTGCCTGGCCGAATATTGCGTGCTGTCCATATCCAATCATTAGTCCCTGGATTCGCTGCTGCATAGAATTCAGCATTTGTAGTCCCATTGTCATAAGAAACGCCAACATAGCAAAGCGTGGGGCTGATAGCGGCTAATGCATAAAAACTTTTACCACTAGGGTCAAATGGCGTAGTTCCAATTGTGCCATTCACACTTGTCCAGGTGTCACCAGCATCGGTGCTCAGATAAACACCTTGATTTTTAATGCCAACAAAAATGCTGTTTGTGCTTGCGACACCTGCAATACTTTGGATTTCTCCAGCAGGTAATGTAGTATCATTGCGTGTATTCCAGGAAGTTCCACCATTGGTGCTATAATAAATCCCACCTGGGCCTATTGCATACACTTGGTCAACAGCTTCAAAGAGTGCGTTTGGGTTTGGGAGAAAAGCTGCAATGGAGCCGCCTAAAGGCCCATTGGTGAATGACCAGCCTCCGGCGTTATCATCGTCATCATCACCATCATCGCTTCCACCACTGCTGCAACCCAAAGCAAATAATAGAATTGTACAAAATAAAAGCATCCTTTTCCAAAAAGGATCTTTGAATTGGCCGAACTGCATACTCAATCGGTGTCCTACACCGCCTCCATAAAATATCTTGCCCAAAGCA
Source organism: Planctomycetota bacterium (assembly GCA_022710345.1). Classification (GTDB taxonomy): domain Bacteria; phylum Planctomycetota; class Uabimicrobiia; order Uabimicrobiales; family JABWCH01; genus JAKLHB01. The sequence continues at coordinate 5,371 of JAKLHB010000028.1, read as the reverse complement.
TTGCCTGGGTTAGATGCAAACAAAAATTTGAATCAGACACTATTTTACTGCTTGAAGCATTACGCTACGGACAACATCTACTGTATCATGCATATCTTGTTCCTGCAATGTTGGGTGCACTAAAAACACCAGGGCTGTGGCTCCTAACTCTTGCGCTACTGGAAGACGCTGTTGTGGTTGAAGTCCTGCGTGGATAAAAGCCAATTCTTGATAGACTTCACTACAACTTCCTACAGCACAAGGAATCCCTTGACTGACTATGGTAGTCATAATTCTGTCTCTATTCCAATCTGATCTGAGTTTCGTTGGCTCTACAAATGTGTAATATTTATAATAAGCATGTAAGATGTGTGCTGGAGGAATTGTAACACGCAAGCCAGGAATTGTTGAAAAGCCTTGTGTAAGAATTTGGGCATGTTTACGCCGGATTGCAAGCCACTGGGGCATTTTTTTCAATCCAATGCGGCCAATCGCTGCCTGTATCTCTGTGATCCTCCAGTTCGTACCAAAGGATTCATGCACCCATCGAAATCCAGGGCCATGTTGGCGTTGATAGACTGCGGCATAACTTTTACCATGATCTTTGTAAGACCAAGCTTTGTCCCACCATTCTGTAGAATTGGTGGTGAGCATCCCACCTTCACCGCCTGTGGTAAAAATTTTATCTTGGCAAAAAGAAAATGCAGCTATATGCCCCCAACTCCCCACTGGCTTATTTTGATACAAAGCCCCTTGAGCTTGAGCGCAATCTTCAATTACTTTAATTTGGCGAGATTCTGCGAGGTCTAAGATACGATCCATTTCACAAGGCCAGCCCGCTAAGTGAACAGCGATAATCGCTTTTGTTCTTGGAGTGATTACCTTTGAAATGGTATCTGCTGTAATGTTTTGGCTCACTCGATCAATGTCTGCGAATATAGGTCGCGCACCTAGCAAAACAGCGCAGCTTGCAGATGCTATGAAAGTGCGGCTTGTCACAACCACTTCATCTCCAGGCTTAATTTCTAAGACATGCAAAGCAAGCTCTAACGCAAGGGTGCCGTTGGCTAAAGCTACTGCATATGGGACCCCAACAAATGCTGCGAATTCTTTTTCAAATAACCGGGCTTCTTGTCCAGTCCAATAATTTACTTTTCCAGACCTGAGAACTTTTTCAACAGCTTGAATTTCCTCATCGCCAAAATATGGCCAGGGAGCAAATGGAGTGGTTCGAATAGGTTTTGATATATCCATTGTTTTCTATCTCTACCAAATATTTGTCAAAAGATTTCTTGAAAATGCTTATTTAGCTAAGCGGATCATATCTAACCTGGGCATAGTATCCTGCTTGGATGCCTGGATCCCTTCTCGTTGGATTACTTTGAAAAAAGTCATCCATACAATCTTGATATCTAGCCATAAATTTTGATTTTGAAGATACCAGAGATCATAAGCAAATTTTGCCTCCCACGTCAGACTATTGCGTCCATGAATCTGGGCCCAGCCTGTGATGCCAGGCTTGATCTGATGACGCATGGCTTCTTGAGGTGTATAATATGGAAGGTATTCAGGAGGCAAAGGCCGAGGCCCGACTACGCTCATATCACCCATCAATACATTCCAAAACTCGGGAAGTTCGTCTAAACTAGAAGATCTTAGAAAGTTTCCAAACCGTGTCAATCTTTGCATATCTGGAAGGAGCTGGCCTTGTGCATCGTAAAGATTTAACATGGTCCGAAACTTAATGATGGTAAAGGGCTTTTCATGTAGCCCAATACGCTTTTGTCGAAAAAATACTGGGCTGCCTAGGAAAATAAGGATGAGCAAAGCGATCATGGCCAGAGCAGGCAGCAGTATAAGCAAAGCCATTGTGGCAATTGTTATGTCAAAGGTTCGTTTGATAATCAATACTCCAGTTACTAAAGCCGTAGGGACGACAACTGGGTCGTCCCTTGCAATGTTTAAAATGTGATCAACTTACTAAACATATTTGGATAAAACTGTTTACGATAGGAGCAAAAACAGTCTTGAGTCCAAGGTGTGCCATACTGATTCAAGGAACTTGCTAAACATCCACTTTGGCATAATGTACGCCAATCGCAAGTGACACATTCTTCAATCTTTTTTGGGCGTTCTTCGATGATCTTGATGATCTCTGCCATTTTGCGCGATGTTAGCAATTCTTTTAAAGAATGCTCATGCACATTGCCCAATTTCCATGGCGACATCATCATCATAGGGCAAGGGTATGCATCACCGTTTGCTGCTACAACAATCATAGTGCCAATTGGACACCAAATCTCTGCTCCTTCACGAGATTCAAATGTCAAGCCGCTGATACCATATTCAAAACGCATCTTGGGCATAGAATTTTGGATGTGTGCTATGAGAGGATTGGGATATTGTTCCTCTAAAGGAATGTCGAGTGTGTTCCAGTTCGAATGGGACCTTCCCAATTTCATAATTGGCAAAAATCTCAATAAAGGCACATTCCATGCTTGGGCCAAATCTACAATATTGGGTAAATCTTGGAGAGTAGCCTGATGAACTGTTGTGCATAAGCTAATTCGCTTTTGGTGCCCAGCGGTTTTCAACTGTTCAATGGCACTGGCTACTTTGGCAAATGAGCCATGACCACGAAGTGCATCATGAGCGGTTGCCGTAGAACCATCCAAACTAATCTGGATGCCAATATTATTTTTAGCCAAAAAATCAGCGATTGGCTCAGAAATCAAGCTCCCATTGGTAAGCATTTGCGTACGTGCAACAGCTTGAGCCGATGTCAAAATGCCTTGAATCTCAGGATGCAGTAAAGGTTCACCTCCAGTAATGGTGATTTTTTTTCCTTGGAGATCTTGCATTTCTTCAAACAGCTTGCGGAGCAAGGATAAAGGCAAGAATTCTCGATTTTGTGCACTACTGCCAGCATAACAATGAGGGCAGTGCAAATTGCATGCATTTGTGATATGAATGAAAAGAGTATCTAAGATAATTTTTTGAGGGGAAGAAGTTTGGGAGATCAGGAACCCAGATTGCTGTACTTGATGCCAAACATTTTGGGTATCCTGCTGAGCAATTTCCAGCGAGATACCGTATTTTTGAGCGATTTGCAATGCAGCTTGCTCTGGAGTTCCTGTTTGAACAATAGATTGTATGATTTCCAAACTACTTTGGTTGGCAATGAACCAGCGTGTGCAATGGGTACTAAAAAGCACGTAGGTTGCTTCCCCTTGATTAGGATGTTGAATCGGCACTGTAAAAAAAGAAGTTTGGGAGATCATTGTTCAAACTACGGTGTTCCGCATGGAGTTCCACTGCAGAATACAGAAGTTTGGACTGGGCCAATCTTCTGGAGAATTTCAGCATTGGTATAGGATACGATTTTAGGAGATACATATTTCGGGAGTTTGTCCAAATTCATAGCATTATATGCGGCTGATACTCCTCAATAGGAGATGCCGCCTCCTCTAACCTAAAAGTAAAAATAAAGTAACATTATTTTTGATATCTTACTACTTACAAACAAAACTTATTGAAAAAAAGAAACTACATAATTTTTAGAAAAATTCTTGATGTTCTTAACTAAGATGCTGTTGGCAATCCTGGACCACCGCTGCAAAAGACGACGGCCTGAACTGGGCCAATCTTTTGAAGAATCTCAGCATTCGTATAAGATATAATCTTAGGCGATATATATTTGGGAAGTTTTTCGAGGTTCATGGCTGGCTCCTTCCTAAAGGATAAAATTTATTGATTCTTGCCCAAGTTGCTAGTTGTTCAAACTAGTTTATTCTTGCACACTGATAGGACCATGAAAATCACTTTTTCCTTGAGCATCTATGTCTTGAAGTTTATAAAAATACTGAGTGCCTGGTTGAATATCAAAATCTTCGTGTGAGTATTGAGCACCCCAAGAAGAACCTCCTTGAGATGGGATTAGATATCCATTGAGCTTTGTGTAAGTTCCGTTTTCTTCTGTGCTACGCCATACATAAAATCCCATATTATCCAATTCTGCACCGGTTTCCCAGGCAATTTTGACGTGATTTTCAATACTTTTTGCCTCAAAAGAAACCAATGTGATGGCAGTAGGAGCCTCCCAACAGGCAATTCGATTCACAACAGCACCACCAGCGGTCGTAAACCAGCCGCCAAAATAGAAATTGGTAATGACTCGTCCGGATTTTAAAATCGGGGCATGCACTTTTTCTACAAAATTATTCACACCAGTACCTAAAATTGCCCATGTTGTGCCATTCCAACATTTGGCATAACCTGTGAAAGTTCCACCAGCATAGAGTTCGGTTTCACTCACATAATAAAGGCTCTTGACCGTGGTTCCTAAGCTACCTACACCACTCCAGCTTGATCCATTCCAAACCGCAACGCCATTGCCAGGAGATGTAAAATTACCGCCAATATATATTCTGGTTGGGCTCACAGCGCAAATCGCAGTGACTGTACCATTGGCACCTGTGCCCATAGCCTCCCAAGCAGTGCCAGTCCATTTGGCAATGCGGCTAGCCGGGACGGTTCCATCTTGTGCATTCTGAAATGCACCCCCAACATAAATATCCGTAGCTGTCACAGCATAAATCACCATGACATCTCCATCCAGCCCGCCATTCATAGGACTCCAGTCAGTACCATTCCATTTGGCAATTCGATTGACGGTTGTGCTACCACTTTGAAGAAAAGTTCCACCAGCGTAAACTGCATTGGCATCTAGGGCATAAATTGTATTGACTTGGCTATCTCCAGTTGTAAATCCATTCGCCATGGCTACCCAATCTGTGCCATTCCAGCGAGCAATTCGGTTTGCTGCGGTGGGGCCTGCTTGACTAAACATTCCGCCAGCATATACATTGGTGCTATTTAATGCATACAATGCATACACAGTGTCGTTGATTCCTTCGGTGCTCATTGGGGACCAAGCAGTGCCATTCCATTTGGAGATGCGCACACTATTAGTACCGCCCATGGTTGAAAAATCACCGCCAGCATAAACTTCCGTGGTGCTATAGGCAAATACTGTTCTGACTGTGTCATTGGCTCCTGTCCCCAGAGGGACCCAAGTTTGCGCGTAGGTAATAGAAATACTCATGAGCAAAAATAAAAGATAACGCATATAAATTTTTCTCCCCTTAGCCTGCTAAGCGTTCTAAAAGGCTAACTTATTTAGCAAGATGCATCTACAATTAGAAGAACCTATCCACTTAGCTTCAATTTTTTGAGATAAATCTCAGTATAGCAAATGAAAAAGTCGTGTCAAATAAAAAGTTGGCGATTTTTTAGAATAGCGATTCTTTTTCTTTATCAGACGTTTCCGTAACCAGCCAAAAATAGGATGGCACGTGCATGAGATCAAAATTTCGAAATGCAAGTGTTTTGT
>JAKLHB010000279.1 GCA_022710345.1 Planctomycetota bacterium | reverse complement strand
ATTTGCAATTGATAACAATAACTCTCCTTCCCCACAAGCGGGATCTAGAATTGAAATCCTTTGATTTTCAGACATCTCTAGATGAGAGATCAGTTTATCAGCCAAAAAATCTGCTAATAATTGAGGGTATTCCAGGATAATGCAACCTTGGGTATGGGATTTACAAAAATGCCTTAATTCTCGCAAAAACGAAGAGTTTTGGCACAATTTTGCTAGGCTTTGTCCAATTGCTATTTTTTCAACTGCGAACTGCAATGGTGGGCAAAATTCAATGGCTCCACTTGGTCCAATATGGTGGCTCATGCCCAATGCGCCTGGGCATAGAGCACGGCCTTTGTGGTCCCAATACGCATCTACCATTAAAATTGGGGCATGGGGACGATTTTGCACTAGAAATTTGCGCAAAGTGCAAATTTGTTCTTCAGATAATGCGAGTTCAGGTGTAGGCTTAGGGCCTACAGGCCGATAGATATAATACCAAACATAGTGAACGCCGCGTTCAATAAGATCACGGATAAAATCCATGTTCACCACTTCATTAAAATTTGATTGGCAAACGCTTGTGGCTACGCCGATGATCAGCCCTGCATGATGGCAATGCTCTATAGCTAAGAGCGCTTGGGGATATACGTATGATGCACCACGGCGGATTTCGCTTACCTCATGTCTGCCTTCTATGCTGATCAATGGAGTGATGTTTCCTAATTTGGCCATTTGATCGGCAATAGATTGTGTCAACAATGTTCCATTGGTAAAAACCTGAAAATAGCTTTTCGGATGCTTGGCTAAAAAAGACCAAAGCGTTGGATGCAAAAAAGGCTCACCACCAAGAATACCAAAGAAATAACTCCCTTGGGTATTGCATTCATGCACCATTTGATCCAACAAATTAGGCTCCAATATTCGAGGAGGGTGTTGCTGTGTGACCCAGCAACCTTGGCATGATAAATTGCATTGATCAGTGATAGAAAGCATCCAAAATGGAGGGAAATATTGGCCTTTTTGGAGACGATTCCTAAACCAGCGTATGGCTAGCATTCCTTTAATCCCAAATTGCACCAAAAAACGATATAATAGTCTCCATTTAGTTTCTTGAAACAAACGTATTGTGAATCGTAATAGCATACACCTATCCAAGTTGCTAGTTTAAAAATAGCAACATATTGGCTCAAATAAAGATAAAGTAATAAAACAACAGCTCAGTACCATGAATGTATTTCCACATAACCATTCCGTGTCCGCGCAGCCTTTATTGTGCTGCATCTATCCGAGCACGTAAGGGCGACCTATTTGGCCTTACGTGCATCATTATAATGCAATGCATTATTGATTGGACAGTCTGGCGATCTCAACAACTATTGTTGTGGTGCTAAGAATGGCCAAGAAATTAGTAACACAACACCTGTGCTCAGAGTGATTTGCGCTAAAAATTCTGCCAGAGGATGCCATTGTATCTTGGCATAAAAAGGAATTGCATCTCGCGGCCATACCTCAGTGCATAACATTGCCAACGCTGTGATACATAAGCTTACAAGCACTAAAACAGCAAAATATTTCCAAAATACTGTGGGCCAAAATGGATCATTTTCTAATGGATCCAAAATTTTTTTATCAATGGTAGAGACCAAAAGTAAGGAATTAGGCTCCAAACGCATTGTTTTAGGCTCTAAATCCCCGATCAATTCGTGGGCTCTTTTGCCTGTATCCCACTCCTCTGCAGGTTCTGCTACGACAACTTCAGCATCAATAGTTTGACGCGCAGAAAATACGCCAGCTTGGTATACTCGATATTCTTCAGAATCTGCAGGAACTGCCTCTAAAGCTAAATTCATTCCGCTGCTTGGTGGCGGAACATAGATTTTTTCAACTTGATCTGAGCTTTTAAGTACTTGTGTGACATCATCATACATCTCTTTAGAATGAACATATCTCTCTTCAAATTGAGTCGTGGCTTTTAGTATAATGTTCATGATGTTGGTGTCCACTTGGCAACGATGGAGTATTTCAATCCACCGCCCTTGGACACTGCGTTTCCCTGTCACCATCTCACCCAAGATAGTTCCTACTGCATAAATGTCTGTCCTAGGATCGTCTAATATACCATCTTCTAAAACTTCTGGCGCAAAATAAGGCAGAATATGAGCAAACTGTTCTAAATTGTCGCCTTGGGCATACATTTTTGTCAACACTTTTGGTTCCCATTGTCCAATGGGATAATTTGTCAAAAGCACTTTTTTATCCGGAGAAACTAAAACGCGTGTGGGTCTTAGGGCACCATAGACAAAACCCTTGCTGTGCAAAAATTGCATGAGTTCCAAAATTCTACGTGTGATGTAGAGTGCAATATTCGGTTTAATCACCTTGAGCTGTTGGATATATGTGCTTAGCCTTCTTCCAGCAAGATATTGCCAGATTAAACAAAAGGGATTATCGTGGATAGCAATCAAACGGCTCATGTAGCGATTGGAAAAATTAGGCCTTATGAGGGGATGTTCTTGTAACTCTTGCCTCAGCCTTTCATTCTCAATCACTTGGACTATCATAGTTTGGCCATCCTTGGTTTTGGCACGCCAAGTGGTGCTAAAGCTACCATCCCAAATCCTGTGTTCTAATTGAACATTGCCAATTTGCTGGCCAGAATGGACAAACTTGCTCATACATTGCCCTCGTCGTTTGCTTTAATATTGTTTGCTTGGATGATTGTGATTCTATATTTTAGCCATACGTGGAGCATCATGACCAAGCACGTTAGAAAAGGGATGGCACAGATGTGTGCTATCCAAGCAACATGCCCTGGGTTTTTTTTAGGCAAAACTCGAATGATCAATCCCAATAAAGGGGTTTGCACCAAACACTCAATGCTGTTGATATCTTGGGCTAAGAGCCTTGTGACTGGGCCTAATGCATACGATGCCAATATAAGCAATAGTAAGCATATACCGCTCAACCATACAAGTTCCTTAGGAGGTGCATAACCTTTGCAATAAATTTGGGTTATGAGGTGAAGGAAGATGGCTGCCATCAAAGCATGAGCACCAATCCAATGAAGATTGTGGGGTAGGTAAGCAACAGGGCTTTTAGGCAAAGGCTCTTGTAACGCAAGCATCATTCCTGTCATAGCCTGCCATAGCACTAAAAACAAACATAGGATGCCTGTGAAGGGCACCCAAACAGCCGATCCTTTTGGGAATATAGGCTGGAGCCAAAACTTTTTGAGCCCAACGCGTTCTTCCAACCAATACCGCATAACCATTTCTCCTCGACTCAAAACAAGATTCCCCGATTTTTGTCCATCCATGAATGCATCGGGGAATCTGGAAGAAATTAAGCAAGAATTACCACTGTGCTACCCATTGGAATAGGAAAGCATGGATTAAACCACCGCCTTCACCAGTAGCATTGTTGGTAAGTCCATCACTTGTTTCTGCAAGATCATACATGACCCAGTTAAAATCGAAGTGAACGTGTTTGTTAACATGGAACTTGGCACCAACGACAATTTCCCAAACATTTTGGCCAAGGACATCGCCTGCTGTTCCCAATGGGCCAACAGAAGGTCCACGGTCCACAGAAGCAGTCCCATTGCCGTGTTCATCATCTATATCTGTGTAGGAAAATTTGGCCAATGGTTCAAAGCCCATGTTGCTTTCAGGTTTCCCGATTGCAATAAAATAGCTTGCACCAGCAGAAACACCAAACATATTAAAATCGCTTACGCCTTCGCTTAAGGAGCCATCAGGTTCAAACCTGCGTTCATAATGCATCCAAATAGCTTCGGCTTCAAATCGGAAATTATCTTTCCAATACCTGCCGGCTACGCTATAGCCAGTGATGTGTCCACTAATATCATCATTGTCTTCAAAAGTAGCAGGATTTCCAAATACTTTACGATTGCGCAATCCCCACAGCCGTATGGCAGCTCCATCTTCTCTGAATTCTTGGTCATTGTACATGAAGCTGGCTTGGAGATAAACTTGTGCATCCTTGCGGCCTAATGGATAAAATTTTGCATTGGCCATAAACATCTTACCATCGTCGGCATCTGCGCGATCTAGACCTTGGCCATTGAATACGCCTAAGAAGTAGCTAAAGTGATCTACTAAAGATTCGCTGTTGATGAATGGCAACCCATTGCCGTATACACCAAAGCCAACTTCACGATGAGGAACAGAGCTTAAGTATGGGGAGTAGCCAATAGCCAATAAATCTGGCGGGTTTGTTTCATATTCCAGCGAGAAAGGTGTGATCCAGCCACCAATTCTTGGCTTCAAGCACTCATAACCCAAATACTCAATATAAGCTTCTCTCAAAGTTGTGCTAGTATCTGTAAAATCTGGACGTACGCGAATATGCCAATCGTTCAGAAGATACATATGGAAATCTAAACGTGCTTCTGTTGTACGGAAGGAATTATCCGTGACAGTATTGGCTTCATAAATAAACAAATGGCCCCGGATGTAACCATTGACCAATAATTTATAATCTCCATCGCCGGATTGAATAAAGAAGCCTTTATTATAGCCAGCAGTAACACCTTGGCTATCTTCTGCCCATGGTTGATGAAGATATTCTTTAACCAATTCTTCTGTGTAGGTGCGGGTGCTATCTTCTCTAGACTGGAGTTGCTGCTCCAAATTTTGCAGTACCTGTTGCTGTTCCAAGATTTTCTGTTGGAGAGCATTGACTCGTTCTTCTGCTGTTGGTTCTGCAAAAGCAACACTTGCTAATGCAAGAATAAGCAAGCTAATCATCCATGTTCTCATAATTTTCCCTTCGCATCAAAAATAAATCAACGACGATAATTGGTAAAATTCTAGCAATTCGCTACTGCCCTGTCAAGGAATTTTCTAAAATTTTCTTAGGATAATTCAATCCCAGATTCTTCTTGATAAAACATCATATCTTCCTTATACTTAGGCTTAATTACCAACGTGTTATGCATGGAAATAAGAAAGCATGAATTAGAGCTCTACCTTTGCCTGTGGCATGGTTTGTAAGCCCACCACTGTTTTTTTCAAAATCATACATAACCCAGTTGAAATCAAAACGCAAGTGTTTATTAAAGTAAAATTTAGACCAATGACAAATTTCCATACACTTTGGCCAAGCACATCGGAGGCTGGTCCATGAATGCATCGAAGAATCTGAGAAATGAGAAATTAAGCAAGAATTACCACTGTGCTACCCATTGAAATAGGAAAGCATGGATTAAACCGCCGCCTTCACCAGTAGCATTGTTGGTAAGTCCATCACTTGTTTCTGCAAGATCATACATGGCCCAGTTAAAATCGAAGCGAACGTGTTTGTTAACATGAAACTTGGCACCAATGACAAATTCCCATACACTTTGGCCAAGGATATCGCCTGCTGTTCCCAATGGTCCAACAGAAGGTCCGCGGTCCACAGAAGCAGTCCCATTGCCGTGCTCATCATCTATATCTGTGTAGGAAAATTTGGCCAATGGTTCAAAGCCCATGTTACTTTCAGGTTTTCCGATTGCAATAAAATAGCTTGCACCGGCAGAAACACCAAACATATTAACATCACTTAAACCTTCACTTAAGGAGCCATCAGGTTCAAACCTGCGTTCATAATGCATCCAAATAGCTTCAGCTTCAAAGCGGAAATTGTCTTTCCAATACCTACCGGCTACGCTATAGCCAGTGACGTGTCCACTAATATCATCATTGTCTTCAAAAGCAGTAGGATTTCCAAATACTTTATAATTGCGCAATCCCCACAGCCGAACAGCAGCTCCATCTTCTCTGAATTCTTGGTCATTGTACATGAAGTTGGCTTGTATATAAACTTGAGCATCTTTGCGGCCTAATGGATAGAATTTTGCGTGAACCATGAACATCTTGCCATCGTCGGCATCTGCCCGATATAGGCCTTGACCATTGAATACGCCTAAGAAGTAGCTGAAGTGATCTACTAAAGATTCGCTGTTGATGAATGGGAATCCATTGCCGTATATACCAAATCCAACTTCGTGCTGAGGCACAGAGCTTAAGTATGGAGAGGTGCTAATAGCCAGTAGATCTTGCGGATTTGTTTCAGCTTCCATCGAGAAAGGTGTGATCCATCCACCAATTCTTGGCTTGAGGCACTCATAACCCAAGTATTCAATAAAGACCGCTCTTAAAGTTGTGTTACTATCTGTAAAATCCGGACGTACGCGAATATGCCAATCTTTCAGAAGATACATATGGAAATCTAAACGTGCTTCTGTTGTACGGAAAGAATTATCCGTGACAGTATTGGCTTCATAAATAGCCAAATGGCCTCGGATGTGCCCATTGACCGATAGTTTATAATCTCCATCACCAGATTGAATAAAGAAGCCTTTATTATAGCCAGCAGTAATGCCTTGGCTATCTTCTGTCCATGGTTGGTGGAGATATTCTTGAACCAATTGTTCTGTGTAGGTGCGAGTGCTGTCTTCTCTAGCCTGGAGTTGCTGCTCCAAATTTTGAAGTACCTGTTGTTGTTCCAAAATTTTCTGTTGGAGAGCATTGACTCGTTCTTCTGCTGTTGGTTCTGCAAAAGCAACACTTGCTAATGCAAGAATAAG
>JAKLHB010000278.1 GCA_022710345.1 Planctomycetota bacterium | reverse complement strand
GTCTCGAAGGCCAACTTCAAGAATTACAGCAGAAATTCGATGCTTTGCAAATTGAATATGAAGAATTGAAAAAACATCTTTCCACTATCCAAGCTGCGGCTGGTAAAGCAGCCGATATGTCTGCCTTAGAATCGCAAAAAATTGAACTAGATCGCCGTTCTAAAGATCATACGCGCTTAATGCAACGCCTACAACAAAGAGATGTAGAATACGAAGATTTAAGAGCTCAAATTGAACGCCTCAAAAAAGAACAAGAAACCATCCGCAAAGAAGCCAACCAAGAAAAGAAACAAATGCAAGACGGCTACCAACAAGAATTATCCCGCAAAGAAGAAGAATTCCACAAAATTCGCATTGCTTTAGAAAGTGAATTGACTCAATACCGAGAGAAAAATGATGTTTTAGAAAGCAAACTCAAACAATTCCAAGATTCGCTAGGAACCTGGGGCCAGGTCGAAAAACAAAATCTTGCATATAAGCAGCAATTAGCCGATGCGCAAAAAAGTCAAACTGAGCTAGAGGAACAAAGGAAATTGCTTGAAAAAGAAGCCAATGAACTGAAAACTAGAATCGAGCAATATCGCCATGTCAATATGAATCCCCAAGGCGAGTTTGATGCAGGCGTATTGCTACCAGGAAGTGATGGCGAATACTATATCATCCAAAAAATGCTTGGCCGCGGTGGTATGGGTATTGCGTATAGTGCGATGCGTGGTAGCGATGAAAAGATCGTTGTCATCAAAACATTACTTCCAGAAAATACCAATGACCTTAAAGTCGTGATGAGATTTGTCCAAGAAGCCCGAATTATCTTATCCTTTGACCATGACAACTTGGTAAAAGGGTATGATTTACAACAGGGAAAAACCCTAACCTACTTTGTGATGGAATTCTTAGACGGTCCGTCTGTGGAAGAAATCTTAGAAGAACAAGCATTCATGGATCCTGTCCATGCTACAGAAATTATCTTAGGCATGGCAAAAGCATTGGAATACCTTGAAAGCCATCACTTGGTACATCGCGACGTAAAGCCTTCCAACATCATTCTTACCAAAGCAGGCATTCCCAAAATGGTTGACTTTGGCATCGTGAAAATGACAGATCGCTCATATTCTTTAACTACAGAAGGCATTATCCTGGGAACCCCGTATTACCTATCCCCTGAGCAAACTTACCAAACCAAAGTGGATATTCGTAGCGATATTTATAATTTAGGGGCGACCTATTACCATATGGTGGTCGGCGAAGTCCCATTCCCTGGCGATAACCCAATTGATGTGATCCAGAAACGGCTGGTCAAAGCACCGGAACCTGAAAAGGTCAAACCTGATCTTCCAAAGCCAGTTGCGGCGATTATCAAAAAAATGATGAATAAAAACATTAAAAAACGGCATAATCAAACGTCAGAACTAGTTGCAGAACTTCAGGATACATTAGAAAGAATCAGAAAATAGCAATCAAGCTTAGGCATGCAAACAAAAATCATCAACAAAATAAGCCCGGCAAAAACCGGGCTTATTTTGTTGATGTCACAATAAATTCAATTGCGTTATTGATGGGCCCAATAGCAAGGTAGAGATGGATCACCAAATAGGTGATAAACCTGCCAATAGTATTCCTTACGGCTGCTTGAGGAAATCTCTACTGCAAGGTTGCCAGCGACCATGGTTGCGGCATTGCAAGTGATGCGAATGTCTGGATTGCCAGTTGTGCTGGAGAATTCGCCAAATGCTGCATCATACATGCCGGGTTTGGTTTTTTCTTTTGGGGGTGCTTTGCCAAGTTCGGTGTCACTATCAAAAGTATAATGTCCATTGCCAAACCACAGGTCTTCATCCCAATAGGTGTAGTTAGAACCACCAACAAAGCCAATTGCGCCTTTGTCTGGTGCACGGAGCCATGCTTCACCAAAGCATGTTGCTATTTGGAATGAGCCAGTGAGGCAGCAGTTGCCAACTACAAAAACATATTTGTCTGTATTTGTCAGACTGTTGACATTGCTAATGGTAAAACTTGGATCAGAGAAATTGGTTTGACTGCCATGAGCTGTGTAATTGTAGAAACCAACACCTTCGCTAATTAACGCAACAATGCGGCTTGTGTTTTCTTGGCTTTTGCTGGTCAAGAACACATTGCGGTCTGGGGCATCCATGTCTTTAATTGGTTTGACATAGCCTTTTGTGTCATTGAAATAATAATTTACTGCATAATTGATCTGTGGATGACCGCGTCTTTTGGCCCAACTAGAATCCCAGCCGGCGACTAAAGCATATTTGTTCAAATAGGTTGCATCCGCAAATGTTTTGTTTTCATAGCGAACGGTTTTGCGAATTTGAACAGTAAGTTCATCAGCATTGGTAGCAGAGAAACGACCGCAAAGCATATCTGGAAGTCTGTCTGTTGATCCGCCTACGAGTGTGCTATGATAATAAAGGTCGGAAACCTGGCTTCCGCATTGTTTGCCAGGGATTTGTCCATGGTCACCAATGATCAGCAAGAATACTGGTTTTGTCTTGATATATTCTGCCTTAATGGCTTCTTCAACTGCAGCGACGCTTGCTGGAGCACTGAAATACAATGCTGTTACTTGATACTTGAGGCCTTGCTTATGAGCAATGAATTCCTTCAAAGCACCATGATTTTCAAAAGCTTTATCAGCAACAATTAAATAGCCCTTTACGGCATCTTCACGTGGAGTGCATTGCAAAGAAGCGGGTGCTAGAACATGATTGTAGATGAATTGGAATTCTGTGGATACATTTCCCTTCAGTTCTTGGGTAGCTTCCCAATTCACATTTTGGACTGTAACTTCGGCTTGGATGTTGTTGTGGATGATAATTTTTCCATCTACTGGGCTATATTCAACAGGCATGAATTTTACTAGAACAAGTCTAGCACTACGCATCACACCCATTTCTTCCACAGATACGATGGAAACATTGCGGAAGGATTGTTGATAGGCTGCGCGTTCATACAGGAATGGGACTTCTGTTTGGTCTTTGCGGACAGAAGGTTGATGTGGGAAAATAGGATAATTGATCCCATACATCTTGGCTTCAGATTCAATCTTTTCAGAAGAAATCAAACGAATGCTGACTTCTCCACCCATGGGGACTTCAATGATTTGATTGACCATAGGCAGTTCTGGTTCACCAGGCTGATTGGTATATTGGCCTTGTTCCACATAAACTCTTGTGAAACGTCCAGCAGGAGTTTCCAAATCAGTGGTAATGAAAGATTGAACATGGCATTCCAGAGTCAACGAAGCCTGTTCACGGCTCTTCAGGTTATCTTGAGTAATTCGCACTTGGGTATTTTGGGCATCCCTACTTAGAAAAATTTCTTCAGCAATCACAAAGGATGCTGCAACCATCAGGAGTACCAGATACATTCCAAAACGATACATAGAATACCTTTCTAAAGAAATTCTAAAGACAATATTTTTTCCTTGAAGTTCTTAGAAAAAACAAACTTCATAAAGCTATTGTAACGCATAAGCAAATATTTTCCAAAAAAAAAATTTTTTCTATGCAAATATTTTTCAAAATAAATGAAGATATAATTAAAATAAATTAATATATAACTATATTCATAAGAATAAATTAAAATTTTTTATAAAAAAATAAAAAAAATTATTGACAAATTAACGCACTGCGTTATAATTTCCATATATAATTTACTTTGGAGGCAGCCATGATCAAATACCTGGCTGATGAAAAGAAAGAAATCTCAAAAGATTGTGATCTTTTATTGCTCATGGTGTTGTGATAAGCTTGCCTAATTCATATAGCTAGAAAATCTCAAAAAATTATAAATCATAGAAAGGGTCGGGCATTTTCTTTCAAAATTGCCTGATTGAGGCGGAATATGAGCGAGGAAAAAAAAGCAAAGCTGGACCAAGAATATTGGCTCCATCAACTCAAACGAATCACTCTTGCGGGGATTGGCGCTATGGCATTTGCCCAAGAAGAGTTAGAATCCTTCGTGAATAAATTGGTGGAACGCGGAGAATTGGCTGAGCAAGATGGAAAAAAATGGATGAAGGAATTTATGGAACGCAGCCGAAAACAAACCCAAGACACCATCCACAATATTGGAGAAAACAGCATAGACGGGCTAGAAAAACTGCTCAATCATCTCAATATCCCCACCAAGAAAGAATTTCAAGAATTAGCAAAGCGTGTGGATGATCTGGCCAAAAAAGTAGAAGAATTGCTCAAAAAGCCAGAAAAGCCACCTGCTGCTTAAAGAAATTGCCGTTGATATTCTCAATGGCAATCACAATGCACAATTGCATTGCGAAGCTCCTGATCGTAGATATCACGCTGCATTTGGTAAACCCCTGAGATTTCTCAGGGGTTTTTTTATGGGTGTGCTTATTTTTTGCTATATAACATGCACAACATACCTAATGCAAACAAGATAAATACACTTGGCTCAGGAACCGCAATGTCCAAACCCAACGCATGCTGCTGGATATCTGTGGCAGATAAAGCAGAGCCAAATAAAGCCACATTGTCAATCAGCCCAACATGCTTGGTATGAAAATCAGCACCGCCAATGGTCAATGGGTCGTCGCTGGTATACGGTGCTGAAGAAGTAGAACTAGAGGCTACCAACACACCGTCCAGATAAAGTCCCATCCATGAGCCTGTGTATACGCCAGCCATATGGTACCAGCGATTGGTTTCAATGGATAAGCCAGTCTTGACCAAATACACATCCATATATGCGCTAGCACCATACATTTGAAATAAGAAGACCGATCCGCCATGCGAACTGTGATATGGGTTATACCAAAGTCCATAATTGCGGTATGTAGAGGTTCCTTTCCCAACCACCCGCACCCAATCTCCATTGGTAAGGCCATCCACGCGGAAAGCAGCTTCAATGGTGAATGCAGTGGTTTTCTTGAGATCTGCGGCACTAGCAATTTGAACTTGGTCTGTCCCATCAAATTGCAAGGCATTGCCATATTTCCCTGGCACAACGGTCGTCCCACCTAGCCCATTGATTGAGTCATGGTTATAGGCAGAACTATCCTGCAAAATACCACCTGTGGTGTCCTCCATTGTGTAGGAGGCGATTGCACTGGTAAATAATGGTGCAGCATAGCCAGCCATAAGCAAAGCCATGCTGCAATAAAAAATAGCCAACTTAAATTGCATTGTGGATTCCTTTCTGAAAAGACATAAAAAAATTCAATTTCAAGCACAGGATTATACCATAAAGCTTGCATAAAATTGCCAATTTTGTTGAAATTTATTTTACTTTTGCCATGGATACGATATGATATGAATAAAGTGTAATTCTTGAAATTTAGGTTGCGTTTGGTGTTGGAACGAAGCGTATGGATGTTTATATAATGAAGTTGGAACATTGGCTTTTGGATCCATCTCCCATGTTGAGCAAAGAATTTTGGGATTTGCTCAATAAAGTACTGGAACAACCTTTGGATCGAAATGAAAGACAAAAAATAAGCCGGCAAATTTTGCTAAAATTTGCTGACCCAAACATGCTACAATCGGTCGCTGTACAAGGGCAGACAGCGCTTGCAGCAGCTTTCATTTCTCGAATGATTGAAGTGGCGAATTATACCTTGAGAGATTTATGGGCAGATCGTGTATGCCAATGGAAAGATCGCCCGTTTATGCGCTACCTTAGAAATGGCCAAGAATGCGTGCTTTCGTGGAACCAGGCTGCTACCAAGGTTCATGAATTCGCACAGCTTATCTTGAAATATTTGCCAGCAGGCCAGCGTGTGGGCATTTATGCAGAAAATAGCCCTGAGTATGGTCTATTAGACATTGCATGCCTCACGTACGGAATTGAGGTTGTTCCCATTGCCACCAATCTTATGCTAGAACATTTGGAATATATTTTAAAGCAAGCCAATATTGGAATTGTTTTTGTTTCTGGTGGTGAATTATGGACTAATCTAATGAAAATTCAGGATCATCTGCCCAAGCTTGCGATGAGCATCAGCCTAGCTCCTTTGGATGGCCCAACCGCAGGCAAAGTTCAATCGCTCACCCAAGCATTAGAGACTTTGCAATGCAGCAACTTGCCTGGTTTAGAAAATAGCAACATTGATACAAATCAACCAGCAAGCATTATGTTTACGTCTGGGACCACAGGATTTCCAAAGGGCGTACGTTTTAGCCATAAAGCTGCGCTTTTGAAGCGCTATTGCCGTGCCCTAGCTCTTCCATTTCTTGGATTCAATGATCGGTTTTTATGCTATTTGCCATTTTATCATACTTTTGGCCGATGGTTTGAGCTTTGGGGCTGCATTTTTTGGGGTGCTGTATATTGCTTTGCAAGAAATGCCAGCATGGCTACGTTGTTGGAGGATTTTCAGCATTTCCATCCAACTGCATTTAGCAGTATTCCAGAAAAATGGGTACAACTTTATGAATGCATTGTTCAGATACCTGGTTTTGATCAACTCATGGCTGAAGAACAAAGAACACTATTGCATAAAATGACAGGAAATTCATTAGGTTGGGGACTGTCCGATGGCGGGCATCTTGAACCAAATATCTTTCAATTTTTTCAAGGCAACGGCATAGAGTTGGTCAGTGGTTATAGCCTTACAGAAGCAACAGGGGGCGTT
>JAKLHB010000277.1:279-6642 GCA_022710345.1 Planctomycetota bacterium | reverse complement strand
TAGCCAGGCCAGGTTGTTCAAGGCAATGATGCGGGTTGTGAGGTTTTGCTCTTTTTGTGCTTCTGTAACTTTGAGTATTTTTTGATATTGGGCAATGGCTTTATCTATTTTTTTATCGGTTTCGTATAGCATTCCTAATGCGAGCATTAGTTCGTTGGACTCTGGCCGCATTTTGAGCGCTTTGAGGTAGCATTGCTCGGCTTTGTCATATTCCTGCTTTTGGATATACAGAGCTGCCAGGCGATTGTATACATACATTGGTGCGCCAGGCATATTCATCAATTTTTCCAAAATCACCCTGGCTTCTTCCATCCGGCCTAGATTGGTAAAAATCAAAGCTTTGGAATACATGGGGATGATCTGGTCTGGAAACATCTTGATCGTCTCTTCGCATTTGACCAAAGCTTCCTCAAGCCTGCCTAATTCTTGCAAAACAACGGTTTCTACCAATAACTTTAGATGAACATTGGGCTGTTCCTGGCATAATTTAATGATTTGCTTGAGGTCTTTGAGGTATGGAAAATTATCAGGAATATTTTCAACTTCCTGATTGGCTTGTTCAAATTGTTTTTGCTCAACAAACACACCTGCGCGAATGAGTCGTCCTAACCAACGATTGGCATTGTCTTCTTTCAGAACAAACTTGGTTTCTTCCAATGCTTCATCTAAGGATTTGTCCAGCAACAACACCATGGCGCGTACCATGCGCAATAGATCTGACTGTGGTGTTTGTTCCAGTTGTATCCTGAGTTCTTCCGCAGCATCTTTGTACTGCTTCTTCATGTACAAAGCAATGGCCATTGGCCCATGGACCATTGTTTTTGGGTCAATTAAAACAGCTTTTTTAAAGGATTCGATCGCCTCATCATACTTGCCAAGTGCGTAATAAATATCCCCCAACAACATCTTATGAGGGGCAGTATGATTGCTAATCTTATTCATATAGTCCAATGCTTTGTTGTAATCACGTTTTGCAAAATAAAGCCGTGCAAAAACTTCCAAAAAAATTGGGTCATCGAGATCAATGGATTTATTTTGTTGGATCACTTCCAATGCTTTGTCTGGATTGCCCATCCGCAAATACAACAAGGCTAATTCAAGAAGAACGCGGATATTGTCTGGGCTGCTTTTGTAGAGCTCTTCGTATTCATTCACTGCCAATGGCAGGGCTTCCTGGAGCATGCGAATGCGAGCCATGAGGATTCTGGCGGCTGTGAAGTTAATATCTATCTTGAGTGTTTCTTCAATGGCCTTTAGCCCTTCTTCCAAATCATTCATTCCAACATAAGCTTGACCCATCAAGAATGTGACCGTAGCGTCTTTGGGCTTATCTTCATTGGCTTTTTTCAAAATCTCCAAAGCTTCTTTAAAACGGCTTTTGGCCATCTCAATGACTGCCAGGCCAATCTGGCCTTCTGCAGACTCTGGAGCTATTTCAATGATTTTTTCATAAATTTTTCGAGCCGGCTCTTCTTTACCTTGGGCTAACAGGATACGTGCTTTTAAGCGCAGTCCTGCCATTTCATTCGGAGCATCCTTGAGAAGCCGATCGCATTCCACTTCAGCTTTGTCCCATTGGCTTTCGCTGGCTAGAAGCTCAATCAACGTGATGCGCAAAGGAATTGCGCCTGGATTGGCTTTGACTCCTTCTTGCAGTTTTTCAATGGCAAGGCCAGTTTTACCGCTAAGTTGGTAGGCGATGGCCAATTTATAAAGCACATCCGCAAACAGAGGAGCCTTATCATAGGCCCAAAGTAAGTTCTTTGCTGCAGCTTCATAATCTTTTTTGATTAATTGAGTAGAGCCAAGTACATAAGTCATGATGATTTTAGCTCTTGCGTACCGTTCTTCTTTTTCTGCCAAAATTTTTTGCAGCCCTTTTTGGGCCACAGCCATGGCTTTGTCAATTTCACTCAGGCCTAAAAGACTCAAGGAGAGACCTGGCATGATTTTGTCGTAAGAATCCGGCTGGAGATTGTCTAAGTATTCAAAATGAGCTAATGCTTCCTTGAACTTACGCTGCTCAATGTAAAATTCACCCAATTGAATACGGCATTCGATTTGCTTAGGATCTTTTTCTTTCAAGTATGTTTCTAACAAGGAACAGGCTTGTTCTGTTCGTTTGGTTGCCCAATACAAACGAGCTAGATTGAGATATCCTTTGCCATCTTTAGGATCCAAGGCAATCGCTTTGTTGAAGTCGCTTTCTGCCTTTTCAAGCTCATCCATTTGCAAGAGGATCAGCCCGCGTTTATTAAGATGCTCTGGAGCATTTGGCTTAAGCTCGATCATCTTGTCGCAAGCTCCTATTGCTTTTTGGAATACGGCACGTCGCTCTTCGTTAGGCTTTTCGTCCTTTTGCAATGGCAAGCCGGATGCAATAATTACATAAATGTCTGCTAAAAGATCATAACCTCTGATTTCTGTAGGCATTTGCTCGATAATTTTTTCCACTTGTTCAATGGCTTTTTCCCGTTCTTCATACAAGAAATGGGCGCGAGCCAATTGGTATCGAATTTCCAATTCTTTTGGATCAATATTCAATGCTGCTTGCAATTCTTTGATCGCAACAGCATATTTGGCTTGCTGAAGATAGATCAAGCCTTTTTGAAAATGTCTGATTTTTCGTTTCACAGGACGGAAATAATTCACTGTGAAAATACCTACTGCGAGCACTGCCAGCACAACAATGCTGACAATCACAATCGTTAATATTTTTCCGCTATTTTTGCCATTTTTTTTCATGCAAAAAACTCCACTTAAATTCAAAATTGTTCAAAACACAATAAAATTTGCTTGCGAATCCCAGGCTACTTGAGTAAAATACAGATTGCAAATTTAATGACTGCTAGTTAAGCTAGCAAGTCGGTTATATCACAATCATTAAATTTTGGCAATAAAAAAAATTCCTGATTATAAGGTTTTTTGGAGAAACTCCATCTGCAGGTTTTGTAAAGAGTTGTCAATTGACAGAGGTATGTGTTCAAAAGTTTATCTTCTAAGCTTGTTTGAGTCAGCATTGCACAATGCAATGCGCATTAAAGGGACCAGCCGGTCGCCTCTACAGAGATACTACATTCCCAAAGTTTATGTACAGACATGAGGATTCGAGCTATAGGAAGTCTCCGGTGCCCCTTCAGGGCACTGAAAGACACATCTACACCTGGGGTTAGAAACCCCAGGCTTTATTCCCAAGCCGCTTCGCGGCAAAAAACACAAAAGAAAAGGCAAAATGGCAAATTTTTTTGTCTTGGCCAGCAGATCTTTTTTATGATCTCTCCGGTTGGTGGCCCTACAGACATGGAGATTCTCGCTATCGCGCTGGCGTAACATTAGAAAAATCAGTTGCTAGCGGATAGGACAAAGACTTTTGACCAATTACCTAGTAGCTCTCCAAAACACGTTAGAATCAGAAAAATGCTAAAAATACATTGCGTGCCATATAGTTTTGTAAATTTGTTTCAGATTTTTATTTATTTTTTCCATAACCTATTTTTGCACCAGGATTTATCATGGATCATGCTATCAAATTGAATATTATCCTTTTGATCCCTATTTTGATTTGCTTAGGGCTAATGTACATTCCGACTTGGCAATGGATGTACCAAAATTGGACTGCAGAAGATTCCTATAGTTCTCATGGCTTTTTAATCCCTTTGATTTCAGGTTGGCTGCTTTGGCAAAATCGCAGCAAGCTTAAAGAATTAAAGCTGCAAGGCAGTTGGTGGGGTATATGGGTTTTATGTGGTGCATTGTTACTACACAGCATGAGCGGAATTGCGCGCGTTCATTTTACCTCAGGTATTTCTATTATATTTGCTGTGGCTGGGCTAACTTTGTTTTTATTAGGAACTTCTGGATTGCGTTGGGCGTGGTTTCCAATTTTTTATTTATTTTGTATGATCCCATTCCCGTCAGTCCTAGTGTCCCAGATCACATTACAACTCAAGCTTATGGCTGCTGAAGGTGCAGCGAGGATTCTGGAATTTGTAGGCTATTCCTTGATTCGAGAAGGCAGCATCATCTATTTTAGCCACACTCAATTGGTCGTGGGTGATGTATGCAGTGGCCTGCGTTCTTTGGTTTCGTTAATTGCCCTAGGACTGCCCTTTGTGTATCTTATCTATGCATGCTGGTGGCGTAAGATATTGATGTTCATTGCACTTTTTCCAGTTGCCTTTATATTCAATGTATTCAGAATCATCTTGTTAGGGCTTGTCACATATTATTGGGGGCCAGAGGCAGCATCCGGATGGGTCCACGATTTCTCTGGAATCCTGCTCTTTGTAGGGGATCTCATCACCCTCTGGGGTGTATATCTTCTTCTGAAGGAGCAAGCCCCTGCTTCTGTAGTTGCTGCAAAATCTGAACCAACTATTTCTTGGAAAAGTTTTTTTCAAATCCCGATTGCCAGCGGTTTTTGGTTCAAATATGCAACCACAATCGTGTTTTGTGGATGTATTAGCGTTATATCAATGCTTTATTTTTACAAAGATTACCCCACAGAAAACAAGTCCTATACCCAGGGATTTCCCAATCAATTTGCCTCATGGCAGATTACCAAAGACTTTCCAATCAACTATCGCACCATCCAATTGTTAGAGACCACCGACATTCTCATGCGCTATTACCGCCGCAGCAACCAAGAGCCGCCTGTCCTGCTGTCCATGGTTGCTTCTTCCACAGCCAATCGTAAAATAGCCCATCCACCTGAAATTTGCTATCGAGGTGCTGGCTATGAAGTGATGCGACGCGAAAAAATCAAGCTCGACAATGGCATAGAAGCCATTTTGCTTGTCGTTTACTCAGGCAAAATCCAAGAGCTTGTGCTGTATTGGTATAAATTTGGCGGAGAATACACGGCTGACTACTATTACCATCAGACCAATGTGCTTTTTAACTTCCTGCAAAAGCAAAAAGGCGGGCTAGCCCTCATACGAGTTTCTGTGAACATCACTGATAATGCAGACAAAAGCCTCAAAATTCTGCAGGATTTTGTCAAAGATATGGCTCCATTACTCAAGGACCATCTACCAGAATAAATCATTCACTTTTACTGATTTTTTATCATGGGAGATTGCTGTGAATTCACAACCAGAAAATCCTGATCCCAATGCGACCCCTGCAAATCAGCAGGCAACCCCTGCAAATCAGCAGGCAACCCCTGCAAATCAGGCGCAAGATAGCATTGAGATTCAAGGAAAAAGCTACCATAGAGCCTCGGAAGCAGAGCTTGCGACTTTGCTGCAACAGACAAAGCCTATTGAGCATTGCTATATTGAATCGCTTGTTTTTGGGCCACAAAATCAAGGCAAACATCGTTTGATTTTCAAAGATTGCGTGATTGGAAAAATTGCTTGGACTGGCGCTGCCTTTGAGCAACCCCTGCAATTTGAAAATACACGTTTTGAAAAAGAGATTGCAATTCAAGATGATATCGTTATCAAGGACCTCCTGCTTTTCTCAGCCTGCATATTTGAAAAAAGCGTGATCATTCGCAATGCCCAGATCAGTGGCATGTCCACACTCAACAGCACGTTTGAGCAAATATTGACCATTGAAGCAAGCGAATTTTTTGATGAAAGCAATTTTTCTCGCACAGTTTTTGAGAAAAAATTGACCATCAAAAATAGCATTTTTCACAGACAGCTCCGCTTGCAAAATAGCCAATTAAAAGCAGAAGCAGCCATCCTAGGCTGCACGCTCCATGGCGATTTAAAGCTCGAAAGTGCACAACTATTCGCGAGTGCGCAGTTCAAAGAAACCACCATCATGGGCGAACTACGCATGGATACCGCAACTACTCATGCTCGGGTGGATTTTGAAAAAATCGAATGCCATGAAAATGCACGCTGGAACAACGGCCTATTCAATGACAAACTTGTGGTGAGAGCATGCCATTTTTTCAAGTTTGCGACGTGGTGCAATTGCTTATTCAAAGACCATTTTGCTTTGCCAAGCAGTCGGTTTGATGGCGAAGTCGCGCTCGATGGCACTGTGTTTGAAGAAAAAGTCTTTTTTCAAGATACCAACATGGATAGCCTGTGCATCCGCGGCACGACCTTTCACAAATATTGGGATTGCGAACGGCTGCACATTCGCGGCCAGATGCTATGCCAAGGTAGCACATTTGAAGAACCTGTGTCCTTTAGCTTCATGGAAACAGAAGGGCATGGCCGAATTTCGTTCAATGCAGTTTTCAAAGCGCCCGTGGATTTCTATCGAGCCACCCTCAGAGGGCCAGTTTGGTTCCTGGGCACCCAATTTCAAGATGTATCCTTTGTGAACACAACGTTTGATGGCCAGGTTTTCTTTAGCTTTGATCCCAATACCCTACGCGAACGCAATCGTAGGCGCAAAGAA
>JAKLHB010000277.1:0-269 GCA_022710345.1 Planctomycetota bacterium | reverse complement strand
GGACCACGTGAACAAGCCTTAACCTTTGTCGTACGATTTGGTGGCACAGCGAATTTCACCAATACATTGTTCTATCGTAAAGCTGTGTTTGAAAACGTATTTTTTGAACGCTTTGCCAATTTTGAGAACGCCCATTTTGCTGAAGAAATCACCTTTGAGAACGCCCATTTCAAAGAAGGCGCGACTTTTAAAGGCATTTTCTGTACCCAAGAAATGGATTTCACCAAAGCAGTTTTTGACAAATACGTCAATTTCGACCTTGCCAACAT
>JAKLHB010000276.1 GCA_022710345.1 Planctomycetota bacterium | reverse complement strand
AGATGGATCTCTCGACACCAGCTTCGACAGTGATGGATATAAAACCGTTGATTTTGCTGCTGGCACGGATGTAGCTAAATCTCTAGTATGTAGCCCCAATCAAGCCGGAGAAGGATATTTTATTATTGCAGTAGGCTATGCAGGTATAGAGGAAGACGATAACCAGGTTGCTGTTTTTGCATGCAAGGAAGATGGGACTCTTGCCCCTGCAGGCCCTTATTCGACAGGCTCAGATAGCAAATTGACATTTCGCCCTGGCAACACAACAAGTATAAGTCATACTGGACTAGACTGTGCACTTGATGAATCAAGTAACTATGACTTGTATATCACAGGACTTACTGACAATAATAGTAGACCACATATTTTTGTAAGAGGATACCAGTATAATGGATCTCTCATTCAGCAATTCATAAGTGATCGTTCAGGTGTTACGGATAATTGGGACATAGGCCGCACAATTCGGATAAATGCCCAAAGGAAAATTATAGTTGCAGGAGAAGGAAATCCTGAAAATTCATCTACCCTTACCTTGCTTCGCCTGCTCAATCCTACTATATCAGGATATTTAACACCCGATCCTGCATTTGGAACCAATGGCTGGGTATTTACAGCTCCAGACCCAATGCTATATCCTGGCCATATCTGTGGAACAGGGATGACCGTTATGTCCGATGGACGTATTCTGGTATCAGGATATTATTCTAAAGACGGAAGAGATTGGCTTGCTCTCGTCCGGTATCTTAGTGAACCGCCTCCTCTCAAAGAAATCACCATCAAGATCGGACTCTTGCCGCTTCCAGGCATCAGTCCTATTTCATCACGTTTGAATCCAAGCGAATATCCAATTCAACTTCGTTTTGCTGAACAACAGAGCAAAGTCAATGTAAAAGTCAATTGGGATGATAAAGACGGTGCGCTCCTGCGGCTCCAACGACGATGGCCAGCTCCAGATACCGAAGAAAGGCTCGAAACCGAAGCCGCCAAGACCATTAATGTAACCTACCAAGATATTGCTGCAAACGAAGATATCTATCTTGTGGTCAAACATCAGCCTGCATTTGGAGGTCAGCCAGGCAGTCAATACCACGCACGAGACATCGTTGTCACAATCTCCGAATATACTAGCGTACCGTATGGACTTCACTTGCAAATTTGGCTTGGTGATCCAGGAATCGGCGGCGGCCCGAATACCTTTACCCATGAACTGATTTTGCCAATCGCCCCAAGTAATTTTAGCTCTGAATATCCTCATTCCGCTGTCGTGAGCGAAAAAATTTTGACTGAAGAAAACTGGACATGGCATATGGAAGACAGCACTCCAACCTTCATTTCTGATTATCCTGCCACGGTGGACGTATATTTCGATGTGAAAAGGTAGCATAACCTACTCAGCAGGCCATTTATTTGGCCTGCTGGGCTTGATGTCATCAATTCAAGCCATATCCATGCAAAAGTCCGTGTACTGACTAGGAGAAAACATATGTCTTATTTCCAAATAGATACCTTAGCCATATTATTCTTAGCTCTGGTGCTGGCAGCAACTGCTACTGCCAGCGCAGGAGAGCGTAGCAGCAACATTTTCATTCAGATAGGTGCATTGGGCACTCAATACAAATATCCGATTGATTTGACGTTCGATGCTCCTCAAAGCAAGGTACGAATTGAAGTAAAGTGGACAGATTTAGAAACTTCACACCTACGGCTGCGTCGGGTGATTCCAGCACCGTCGTTGCGGGATAGTGATGAGGAAGTGCGAGAACTGAAGACCATTGTCGTTACTTATGAAAATGTGAGTGCCGGAAGGCTGTACCTGGAAATCATCCACCAACCCAATGCTTCGGTCACGGCAAAGAATATTGAAATCACTATTTCTCAGTATACCAAGCTACCGAAAATGATCAAATTGATGCCTTGCATTGGGAAACCAGAAGCCCAACCAACACCCCTGCTCAATAGAGTGGTACTGCCTATAACACCAGACGATTTTATCTCTGAGTATCCCACAGGCTCCATCGTAAATGAGAAGCTCATTCCAGGCACAGATACCTGGGAATGGCAAATGTCAGATGATACTCCCTCTGTACTAACCTATCCAGGCTCGGTACAACTGATGCTCCCTGTGTTGTCTGCGCCAACCATTACCAATATTGATCCCAATCAAGGCCTCACCACAGGAGGAACAGATGTCACCATCACTGGGACTAATTTTATCTATAGTCGTGCTCTTACGGTGGCCATTGGCGGAAAGGCACTCACAGACCTAAATGTTGTCAGCTCTACCCAAATTACTGGCAAAACCCCTGCAAGTGTTGAAGGAGCCAAGGATGTGGTGGTTGACAATGCAGGAGGAACCGCGACATTGATAGGCGGATTTACTTACAAGGTTCCAGCACCCGAGATGGATGTGCGAGGCAATGCCATCTCCATCGTGGATAATCCTACCTCGACTCCAAACACTGCCGATGGTACTGATTTTGGTACTGTTCCGGTCACAAGCTATACGTCCGTGCATACGTTTGTTATCCACAACCTGGGGACAGATAATCTGAACCTGGCTGTGCCGATCTCTATCAACGGCTCTCATTCCAGCGACTTTACGGTTACACAACAACCCACAACCCCCATAGAACCTAATAAATCAACAACGTTCCAGATTACCTTTGATCCCAATGCTGCTGGGCTACGTTCGGCCGCTGTCAGCATTGTTAACAACGACAGCAACGAAAATCCCTATGACTTCGCTATTCAGGGCACGGGCTACAATGCCTGTCTTTACCTATCTGATATCAGTTGTAATAGCGTGCTCTACGCAAATATTGATGGAACAAACACGAATGCGTTTGGCTATTCCGGAGGCGGTGGAGAAACAAATATAGCTGTAAATGCGACAAATGTCTTTTGGTCTTGCCGCACGGAAATAAAAAAGGCAAATTTGGATGAGTCCGGTGAAAATCCGGACTTCATCGAAGGTATAGGTGTTGGCTATGCTCCATCTGTGTATGATGTAGCCGTGAATGCAACCCATATCTTTTGGACAAACATTTATACCAACTCTATAGGCCGGGCAAATTTGGATGGGTCGGGAGTAAATACTGCTTTCATCACTGGATGCAGTCGCCCTTTTGGGGTAGCCATGAACCCGACCCATATCTTTTGGACTAATTACAATGGCGGCACTGGTATCGGTACCATAGGCCGAGCAAAGTTGAATGGTGCAGGTGGAGCTACTGAAATTAACCAATCCTTCATCTCCTGCGTTACTAAAAGAGGGCCAGCGGGGCTAGCCATAAATGGTACCTATATCTTTTGGTCTTGTCGCACTGATAACACCATCGCTCGAGCAAAGTTAGATGGATCAGAAATAAAAGAAGACTTTATCACGACTTTATGCTATACGCCTTTTGCTGTGGATGTGAATGATAGTCATATCTTTTGGGCAAGTGCCTATTCTCCCTTCATAAGCAAAGCAAAATTGCCAGATGGAACAGAAGTTCAAGGGATAACCTTAACCTCCCCTCCAGGTAATGCCTTTGGGCTGGCTGTCACACCCACTCCATCTACACGCACTGCAAGTGGGTTAGTTTCGCTCCAGGCCAAGTTCATCAAGGATCATACTACGATTACCTGGAAGACCGCTGCGGAATTAAACATCACTGGATTCCATATCTGGCGCAGCAAAACCAAAGATGGCGAATACCAGCCAATCACAGGCTATCTAGTGCCTATCCAAGGTGGAGCCACTTGGGGAGCTACCTATGAGTACAACGACTTTGCTATTGTGCCTGGCACGACCTATTGGTATAAACTCCAGGCGATGGATGGCACTGAGTCTGGGGCTTTCCAAGGCCCTATTTCCACAGACAATCCGCGTTGATTTCGTTATCAACGCAATTCTAGAAATGCAAACTCAACCTGCGACAGCCCAAACATATTTGTTTTAGGCAGTTGGGTAACTAAAGCAGTTGATCTGCAATTTTCAGATCGCGCTGTAATTGATGGATCATCTTTTGATTGCTGGCATTGATGGGAATTCCATTGGCTGTGCGGTCTAGTCTTGCCAAATATTCTTTTTCGCCGGCCACATAAATTTTCGTTTGACCAGGTTCTTTGCGGCTATTTTGAAGACCACGCATGATGTTGCCCACAATGCTTCTGCATAAGCCGATGTCAATGAAATGGGCAATGTCAATGGCCATAAAAAAATGGCCTAGTCCCAGTGGGACATTTTGCCCATCTTTGACTCCGCTGGTATTCTTGAGATAAGAAGCATTGCTCAAGGCAGCGCTAAGGATTTCGACCATAGTGGCCAACCCATAGCCTTTATAGCCGCTGGTGCTTTCGCCCATGCCGCCTAATGGAAGCAATGCCATGGTGTCTTGGACCAAGCCCTGCAAGATTGCTTTTGAATCAGTGACGTATTCTCCTTTTTGGTCAATCACAAGCCCTTCTGGTGTGGGTTTACCCAGTTTGTCGCACACTTCAATTTTTCCACGTTGAATGATCGAAGTCGCCATATCCAGGCTAAATGGATATGGCAAATCACTTGGAATGGCAAAGCTAATGGGGTTTGTCCCTAGCATCGGCTCTACACCAAACGTTGGAGCAATCGAGGGCCTAGCGTTGGTAACTGTAATACCAATTTGATTTTGCAGCACTGCCATATTGGAATAATATCCAGCAATCCCAAAATGTGTGCTATTGCGTACCACAGAAATTCCACATCCATATTTTTTGGCTTTTTCAATCGCCATTTGCATGGCATGATAGGCAACTACATGGCCCATGCCATTGCCGCCATCTATGACTGTTGCACTTTGCTGATCTTGCACAACCTTCCAATTGGTGATAGCCGATTGTGTGCTTTCTTTGATACGATCTACGTAGATTTTCAAACGATTGATGCCATGTGATTCAATGCCTGCAATATCTGCCGCAATCAGCACATCACTACAAATTTGGGCATCCTCTGCTGGCACTTGCATTGCCATGAGGACTTGCTTCATAAAGTTATGAAGTTTTTGCCAGGGAACCACCACAATTTTTTCTTCCATGATAAAGACCTTTCTGGAATATTTTTTTTGAAATTTAGCATATTTTGTGCTACAATAGCACAAAATACGCTTTAGCTCAAATGGAAAAGAAAATTTTTGAAAAGGAAAATGCTATGACTAAAGAAAAAGCATTGGCAGTGATTGCCGCTAGCACAAGTGGTTTTATGGCAACTGTTGAAGGCAATCAACCTCGTGTAAGGCCTATGGTCATTAAAACAATTTGGGAAAAAAAGGTGTATTTGGCCACATTCAGGGATTCACGAAAAGTTCAACAAATTGCCCAGCAACCCAATGTAGAGCTGCTTTGGGTGGATATGGCCATGCGTCAGGTTAGAATGGCTGGAGTGATCCGCGAATGTGATAACCCTACATTGCGCAAGAAATATCTGGAAGAAAACCCGATCATCCAAAGATACTACAAGGGGGTGGATGATCCCAGGTATCTGCTGCTAGAAGTTACACCAGTGTATGTAGAATATAAAGAAATTGAAGAATATCAATATCATACTATTGTTTGGTAATATGTTGGCTTACTAATCAAAGATGACGCGATGTTTTATTTCGCGCCATCTTTGAAGAGCCTGCGGATTGATCCGTGGGCCATATCGTTCTAAATTAATAGAAGGATCAATAGTTATGTCATGGCCAATTCAAGAATATTTTTCTTCGAATGGCATACGCTATTATCAATGCGGGGAAACAAAGCCCGCTATGATTTTTTTGCATGGATTATTGGGAAGTGGCAAAAATTGGCAAATCTTTGTGCGATGGATTGCACAACATCATAACATCACTGCGATAGCACCAGACTTACGAGGACATGGACAGAGCAAGGGGTTTCAAGGTCCTGCGACCATCCAAACTTTGGTGGATGATATTGGCCTGATTTTAGGGGAAATCACGAACAAGAATGTTTTGCTTTTGGGCCATTCACTAGGCGGCAAAGTTGCCATTCAATTGGGCAATCAATATCCACAATATATTCAGAAGCTCATGATTGTGGATATTCCGCTGGATCCAATTCCTCCTGATACTCTGGATGTTTTGCCTTGGCTACGCAGCCTTACAATCCCTACCCCTGATATAGCAACAGCCCGTAAGCACTTACAACAGTTTACTAAAGATGAAAGATTGGTCGAGTTTCTGCTTACCAATCTTGTCTCAACAGATCAAGGATTTGTCTGGCGCTTGGACCTTCCTGGCATGCAAGGCATTGCTGATGATTTAAAGATATTAAAGCTGCATTCTCAATGGGCACAGCTCAAAATGCCAATATGGCTGATCAAAGGTCGAAAAAGCGAGTATCTCAGCCAGGCGCAAGCCATGGAAATGGTTGCTGTAAAATCGCCTGAGCAATTGAAGTATATAGAGATGCAAAACGCAGGCCATTGGTGCCATGCAGATGAACCCATGCAATTCCGCAAAATTTTAGGCGAATTTGTAGGCTAGTTCATAATAAAGCGCGTATAACATACTGTTTTGTATATTGTTATACGCGCAATCATAAGTAAATATTTACAGCGGTTCTCGATTGAGTTGAATACAAGAATGGGCTCTTGTATGTTTGAGTGCCATGATTGACTCATGCTGAAT
>JAKLHB010000275.1 GCA_022710345.1 Planctomycetota bacterium | reverse complement strand
ATGAATGCGATTGCATCTAAATTTTCACGGCCACCGTATTGATTGGGTACCCATTCGCCTTCTTTCCTAGAATAATCTAGGTATAACATGGAAGCAACAGCATCCACACGCAACCCATCTATATGGTATTTCTCACACCAAAATAGAGCACTAGAGACCAAAAAGTTTTTGACTTCAAAGCGGCCATAGTTATAGATAAAAGTATTCCAATCACGATGTTCACGTTGTTTAGGATCCGCATGCTCATAAAGATGCGTGCCATCAAAGAAAGCTAATCCATGGCTATCTGTTGGGAAATGGGCAGGAACCCAATCCAAGATAACGCCAATTTGGTTGATATGGCAATGATCTACAAAATACATAAAATCGCTAGGTGTTCCATAACGGCTTGTTGGTGCGAAAAGCCCTAGACATTGGTATCCCCATGATCCATAAAAAGGATGCTCCATGATAGGCAAAAGCTCGATGTGGGTGTAGCCCATTTCTTTAACGTATGCGACCAGCCGCTCTGCTAATTCTTTATAGTTATAGAATGTGTTATCTGGCTTCCTAAGCCAGGACCCAGGATGTAGCTCATAAATGGAGATAGGCGCATCATATTTTTGTACAGCAACTCTTTTTTCTTTCCAATCTTGATCATGCCATTTGTATTCTTCCAAAGAATACACAATCGAGGCTGTTTTGGGGCTGGTTTCATGGTAAAAACCATAAGGGTCGCTTTTATCAAAAATAAGATTGTAGAACGTGGTGATCTGAAATTTGTATTGTTCCCCTTGTCCAATCCCTGGAATAAAAATCTCCCAAACGCCAGATTGGCCTAATGAACGCATCATATGGAGCCTACGATCCCAATGATTAAAAGAGCCAATGACGCTCACAGACTTTGCATTGGGTGCCCAAACGGCAAAATAGACTCCACGGATGCCTTGCATTTCCATCAAATGGGCACCTAATTTTTCAAAGCTTTTGTAATGATGGCCTTCTTGAAAAAAATATTGATCTAAGTTAGAAAAACCAGGCAAAAATGAGTAAGAATCGTAGAATACAGTCGCTGTTCCATCTTCTTGAATTGTTTTGAGCTGGTATGGAAATACTTCATCTCTATCGTCGCATAGGACTTCATAAAAGCCAATCTTATGCAGTTTTGCCATTGGATATTCTTTGCTTTGATCAGCAGCAATTGCATACACTTCTTTGGCTCTAGGTAGAAAGGCCCTGATGGCGATTATTTTTTTGCCTTCTGATTCGATAGAATGCATGCCCAAAATTTCAAATGGATCGGGATGTTCTTGATAAATGATGCGATAGATGTCTTCAGTTTCCACAGATTGTTTCATCTGATGTCCTTAGATAAAAAGTTAATCAAACTGATTCTATTTTTTTTTGCGGCGTTGCAAGGCTCGAATAATTTCATTATTTTGATGCACGGTGAGATAGCCTTTTTGCACCAAAATTTCGCCCAAACGTGGTATAGTTTGTGTATTTTGAAAATACTGCTCTTGGGCTTTGAGGCATTCCTGAACTTTTTCTTCGGGCAGCATACGCTGACGCATGATCAGCCTGCTCAGGCTGATATCTTTATTTCGGACCTTATAGTACTCATTTTCTCGTACGATTTTTTGAATATCTTCTTGTGTGAGAAGATTGGCTTCTAACACAAGAGAGACCAGATCACATTCTTTTCCATGCTCAGCAAGAGCTTGTTGCTGCTCGATCAGACTGCGGATTTGGGCATGGGTGATCTTTCGATTTTTTAGGGCTAACCGGCAGATGTTGAGGTCTTGAGTTTTCTTGATCATTCTGCCTAATGTCATTTTGACTGATTCTTCTGGCGCAGCTTTTACTTTGCCACGGCGTTTGGAAATCGTTGGAGCTTCCCCTGTGATATAGGTCTTGCCTTCTTGATCTCCCTGATATTCTGAAAATTCTAAAACTGTTTTTCCAACGCGAATTTTATCTTTTGGCCGTAATGGCGCAAGATCAATTAAAATATCGTTGTGAAAAACACCATTGGCTGCTAAAAGGTCAACAACAAAAAATTGCTCATTTTCATAGAAGAAATATGCATGTAAGCTAGAAATCAATGGATCTTCGATCTGAAAATTGCAAACACTAGAACGCCCTAAAAGGCGTTGCTTTTGTTGTAAAAGAAAAACTTGATCTTGGCAATCCACAATACTATGGATTACAACTAATTGACCGGCTTTCATAAAATTTGGATCCTTATTTAACGCAAGATTTTAGTTTCATATTGACCACGATTGCTTGGGGCAGTAACATGATTCCTGATTTTTTCTACAAATTCTTTGTCTAGTTTTCCGCGGATAATAAGTTTTTTAAAACAAACTGGGCTGTTAGAATATAGCCCTACATACCCGCTTGCGCCAAGCAAATCGTTTGTACCTAATAATTTGCGTCCGCTTTCAAATTCGATTGTTTTTTTAAGAGTATCTATACGAACTCGTAAAGAAAAAATAGTCTGTCCTGTTTCTGCAGTTTCTTGAGCAATCAAAAGGCTATCTGGACTGCGATATCCTAATGTCCCTGGTTTTGCAGAACGATCTAACGCTAGAATAGCTTTGGAGCAAGTTTTAGCGGCCACTTTTTGAGATGTAGCTTCTTTATTTCTTGCTTCTGCAGAGCAGATGTACTGCCAATCAAATCGAACTATACAAAGTACCTTGCAAAGTTCTTCCCAATTGATTCTAGGTTTGCAGACAAAAATTCCCGAGTTGGTCAAAGGCTTGCCTGCATCTGGCTGCATTTCTACTGAAATATCGCTATCTTTGATTTTACCTTTCCAGCATAATTCAAACAAGCAATTTTCAGCCTTGGTAAAAGAAACCTTTAATTTTTTCTTATCTAACGAAAGTTTAGGGCTAGAGAAAGGCTTCATAGCCTTGACTGTCTCTTGCAATTCTCCTGGAGCACTTTTGGGAAATATTACAAAATCTTGTAATTCCTTTGGATCTGCAAAACTATAAATTATTTCAAAACTATAATCATTTTGCAAGACAGGCAATTGCGTAAATTTTTGATTAAAGTAGATCGCAAGAAAATATTGTGCCAAGTAATTTGACAAGACTTGATCATACATCTCTTGAATGAGCTTTTGGTTGTCAATGCAATAGGTTACGTCTTTCATTTGGTACCGTAATGTATAGAACTTTTTTAAGGCAGCCAAATATTTTTCCTGGGCAAGTGCATGCTGTTGTGCTTTGTAATTTTCTTCAGCTTCCTTAACAATTTTTACAGCAGATAGATACATATTTGCCGCATTTTCTTCAGCTTGTCCCTTGATGGCTGCTTGTTGATATGCAACACAAAGTTCACCCAATTGCGCTAAATCAGTAAAATGCGCTTGCGCGCTTTCCCAATGATGATATACCAGATGAGCATTTCCTGTAACCCAATGAATATCTTTTTTTGTCATACCAGTTTTGTTGGCCAATCGTTCTTGGATACTGCCGACACTAGGGCTGTGTTTAGAAAAATATGCTTGGATTTCTTCTAATGTTTCCAATCTTTGTGCCAAACAATTTAATTTTTCTTCCAAACCTCGATATTCTTGATAATCGGCAAGTATTTTTTTAGCTTTTGCATATTCATGGGTTAAGATAGCAGCATCCCAATCTTCTTGCAATTTTTTACCATACAATCTTTCATGTTCAGCTTGCTCTGCTTGATACTTTTTTTGCAATTGTGATTGGCCTGCGGCAAGTTCTTGGATGATTTGGGCTGACCAAGATTCTGCATCTTTTTCAGTGGGAATATAATTCAAGATAGCCGAATAAATTTTTAAGGCATCCCGCAATTTCCCTGCCTGAACACAAGCTGTTGCATTTATGATGTCTTGTTCATAATGGGTTTTGATCAAAGCTTCCATTTGCTTGCGCTGTTCTTGAAATTGAGAAACTATGGGATGCTGTAGAATGGCGTTTGGGCACTCCCAATATCCATAGATCATCTTAAGTAGCTCAGGATTTTTGTTGTACTCATATTGTTGCTGAGCTATCCGGGTTTGATTCATTGCTTTTTGGTATATCTCGTCTGCTATTTTATCTAAATCTTTTTGCAATTGTTGCTGCGTACTTGTAATCAATTGCTTGGCTTTAGGATATAACACAAGACCTGCTAAAGTTTCCAATTCACTTTTCTGAGCCAGATAATTCTGTTCGTTGAATGCCCCTGCTTGGTCTAGGTGAGGGTATTTTTCTAGGATAACGCTAAGCTTAACTTGGATATCGAGCAATTCTTGCTCTTCTTTATTCGAAGTCTGGGAAGGTATAGGATCTGTTGGAATTGGGGTTACAGGTCCCGTGGAAATCCAATGGAATTTATAGTTTCCATAAATAAAACCACAACCCATTGCGATGCATAATATTGTAATACCTAGCCAGGGAACTTTCCGATGAGATTTTGGTTTCACCATCGTAGGAGTTGCATTCGTTACCTTGGTCCCTTGCGTACGGCTGCTACTTGGTTTGCGCGAAATATTGGGTTTACGCATTTCAGAAGTATCATACAGTTTTTCAGCTTCAGCGTTCTGTTCTACAGGTGCAATTTTGGGCAATGCAAGAGAAGACGCACTTGGTTTAATGCTTGCTGTTGACTTGCTTGTCCGTTTTGCGGCTGGGCGTGCTATTTTTCCTAGATGAAGCAATTCTTGGCATTTTTCAATATCTTGCATCAATTGTTCTGGTTTTTGATATCTGCGATTCCGGTCTTTTTGGGTGCATTTTTGGATGATTTTGCAGATTTCTGTCGGAATATCCGGATTTAGTTCTTTGGGATCAGGCAAAGGCTGAGTGATATGGAGGGAACAAACCACAGCCGGATTTTGATTGGGGAATGGCACACTACCCGTCACCATATGAAACAAAGTTACGCCCAATGAATAAATATCTGAACGAATATCCACATCATCTTGGCCTTGAGCTTGTTCTGGAGACATATATTGGGGAGTACCAATTGCACATCCAATGAGCGTGAGGTTGCTTTCTTTGTCAACTTCCCTCACCAGCCCTAAGTCGCAGAGCTTAGCAATCCCTGCTCCTGTAACTAGAATATTCTCTGGCTTGACATCCCTGTGGATGATATTTTGTTTGCGAGCGTATTCTAATGCACGGGCAATTTGCAAAGTATAGTCTAATGCCAAAGGTATAGAAATTTTGCCTTCTGTATCCAAGATATGGCCGATTGATTTGCCATCAATGAATTCCATCACAAAATATGCAACACCATCGCCGGTATTGCCAGAATCAATCGCTGCAACTACATTTTCGTGGTTCAATTTGCCAATGATGCGGCGCTCACGGTCAAAGCGTTTGAGTAGTCCGAGATCTTTGCTATATTTTTTATCTAAAATTTTAATAGCAACTTCACGATGTGTTTCAAGTTGGATTCCTCTATAAACTGTGCCCATAGCGCCTTGGCCTAGCTTTGACTTAATTTCATAACCAGAGATTGATGGCAATGCAGCAGGCTGATCTTTTTTTAAAAATAGGGTAGGTATATCTTCTTGACCCTCTTGTGGCTGTGAAGGCTGTGGTGGCTTTTCTACAGGCTCATCTTCCACAAGCCGGTCTGAAAAAATGAAATCACTTTGGGTTTGAGCTGGACTGCTTGCATGAGGGCTTGGACTTGGTGCACTCCCTGCTGGAGGATTTGCCTCTGCTAAAGTAGGTAGAATGAATTCTCGAAAGATCATCATGGTTTCTGCATTGGGTTCTTCTTCAATTTCTACATTTTGAGTTGTCACTGAGCCATGTTCTTTGAGTTCCATTTGCAATGATTTTGTAGATAAAGGAATGGTATCATCGCTTGGAGGCGGGTCGTCATCTTCGATCACTTCCAAAGCAGGTTCTGAATTTACTGTATCTAAATTTATCGTATCATCGCTTGGGTTAGCTTCTTCTGTCGCATTACCTAGCACTTGCTTTTCCCATGCTTCTTTAGGAATATATTTTCTTTCTATGAGGATATCAGAAATTTTTTTTATTATATTAACTTCTTTAAATTTTTCTTGCAGATCAATTACTTCAACGAGTTGTTTGTATGTGATTAACCCCAATGCTACAGCTTTTTTCCCTAATGCTAAATCACTTAATTCGTTAGACCCCATAATACTATTACCTTTCTCAGGAGCTTTTTATTTCTGGATAGATGGATCCAGCCCTGTAACCGCAGCCTTTATGCCTGGGCGTATAACAAGATGTAAAACATTGTGTTATGCGCGCTGTCGTAAAGCCAGCGGCTACAGATGAACAGTTAACTTGACCACATTAGGCTTGCTGCGACTTTTGCTTTGGCATTCTTGAAAGGGCAATTTTAGCAATGAGTCGCCTGAATTGGACAAAAAATTATAGAAAAAAATACATGAATGATAACAAGATTTTCTAAATAAAATCATAGAAAGTTATAACTTATTTTCGACAATAGATTAAAATCGTTTTTTTATTTTAAAAATCGTTTGGCATTTTAATTGCTCTATGTTTAATATCATCATTTTTTAGCTTATAACACCAATTCAATAAAGGAGATACATATATGAGCCATGATATAGACTTAGCCATTTACCTGAAAGATATTCGAAAATATGCTCTCTTAGATGCCAATCAAGAAAAAGACTTATTGCTTCGGTATCAAGAACATCACGATCTTGCAGCGCGTGAGCAATTGATCAATTCTAATTTAAGATTGGTGGTCAATATTGCCAAAAGGTATCTTTCTTCTGGGGTCCCTTTAACAGATTTGATTGCAGAAGGCAATATG
>JAKLHB010000274.1 GCA_022710345.1 Planctomycetota bacterium | reverse complement strand
GACGAAAGGGCTAACGCATATCTGGACAAGGCATGGGAAGCCAACGACTTTACCGAAGCGGTTGAAATGGAATCGTCCTTACTGGTAGAAAACGAGAACAAAATCAAAAAGTCAATATGCAGATTAAAATGGGTGCCCAAAATATGCATTGGGAATCCAAAGGTGCTTTTACTGGTGAAATTTCGGCAAAAATGTTGGTGGATATTGGCTGTAGTTATGTCATTTTAGGCCATTCAGAACGCCGTCAATTGTTTGGCGAAACAGACCAAGGCGTGAATAAAAAAGCAAAAGCAGCATTTAGCCATGGACTTTTGCCAATCATTTGCGTAGGTGAAACTCTGGACCAACGCGAAAAAAATCAAACTTTGGAAATTGTAAAAAGACAGCTTCAAGGTTGTTTAGATGGCCTTGCACCTGCACAAGTAGAAGCTTGCACGATTGCTTATGAGCCTGTTTGGGCAATTGGCACTGGCAAAGCGGCTACTCCTGAAATGGCACAAGAAGTTCATCGCATGATTCGTGATTATGTTGCAGAACATTTTGGCCCTTCTGTTGCCCAAACATTGCGCATTCAATATGGTGGCAGTGTTACTCCAGATAATGCTCGATCTTTAATGATCCAACCTGATATTGATGGCGCTCTAGTGGGTGGGGCTAGCCTACAAGCTGATTCTTTTTCTCAAATCATTCACAATGGCAAGAAAAACTAATGATTTCATAATGAGTTATTGGTAACTCATTTATTTTCAAGGAAATGCAACAATGGAAATTTTTAAGTACATTTTACAAGTTGGCTTTGGGTTATCCGGTATTATTTTAATTGTTTTAGTTCTGATGCGAAAAAGTGAAGTAGGCGGCCTTTCTAGTGCATTCGGCGGTATGGGTGATACTGCATTTGGAGTCAAAACACAAAAGCAATTGGATAAAGTGATCACCTATATCTCTATTTTTTTCTTCGTGGTCGCTGTGCTGCTCAATACTTCTAAATTCAGGCACATAGACACAACCACTCCAACACCTCCTACACCTCCTGTGAAAGAAGCTCCAGCAGTGCCTTCTGCGCCAGCAGAAACACCCAAACCGCCAGCAGAAACACCCCAACAACCATAGGGTGCAATATTCAGAAGAATTCGCTCTGGCAAATATCCAATGAGGATATTTGCCAGAGCATTGTCTTGGGATTTATTAGGAATTCAGGAATTTTTTATGAAAAGCATGACAGGCTATGGACGGAGTGTGTTGGATCGAGAGCATCTGCACATCTCGGTGGAAATTCGATGTGTGAACAGCCGATATTTTAGCCTGAGCTCCAAAATATCACCTATTTTGTTTCCTTATGAACCAGAAATCAAAAAAATCCTCAATGAAAAACTCACACGTGGGACGATTACTCTAAC
This sequence comes from Planctomycetota bacterium, assembly GCA_022710345.1. Classification (GTDB taxonomy): domain Bacteria; phylum Planctomycetota; class Uabimicrobiia; order Uabimicrobiales; family JABWCH01; genus JAKLHB01. The sequence goes on along the minus strand of JAKLHB010000274.1, from coordinate 5,388 downwards.
AATTGTACATCGCAATGAAGCAGAGCCAATAGATGTTGACGTTATTAACACCAACCTGTTACGCCAATATTTCCAAAAATTGACTGCTCTAACCCTGGAATTAGGAATGGACAGGGTACGGCTAGATACATTACTGCATTTGCCAGGAGTTTTGGAATCTGAAACAGGTCTCGAGGAATCATGCTTAAGCCAAAGTGCATGGAATGACATTCGGCAAGTGCTACAGGATGCATTGAATCAGATGGAAAGTATGATGCTACGGGAAGGTGATCATTTACAAAAAGAAATTGAATGGTATTGCAAAGAAATTGAGCATCATATTCAAAATATTGAAAAATTGGTGCCTAGTATATCAACAGATTTTCATCAAAAGTTATCTTCTCGAATGCAGATTTTATCAGTTGAAAATCACTTTCCATTGCCTCAAGAAGACATCCTCAAAGAAGTGGCACTTTTTGCTGAAAAAGCAGATATTACAGAAGAAATTGTACGACTAAAAAGTCATCTAGTCCAACTGGCTAACAACATTCATGAGTCCGGGCCAATTGCTAAAAAAATAGAATTTATTTTACAAGAAATGGTGCGTGAAGCAAACACAATCTCCAGCAAAGCAAGTCATGCTGAATGTTCACAATTGGTGGTTGCTTTAAAAAGTTCTGTAGAAAAGATTCGAGAGCAAATCCAAAATGTCGAATGACAAAATTCTCCAACGTGGCAAAATTATCGTTCTCTCAGGGCCGTCTGGAGTAGGAAAAACGACAGTTTGCAACATGTTGCGTCAAACAATTCCAAATTTAATTTGGTCGGTTTCAGTCACCACCAGACCGCTTCGAGAGGGCGAAATCGAAGGTAAAGATTATTATTTTGTTTCAGATGCTGAATTTAAAAAAAAGCTTGAAAACCAAGAATTCTTAGAATATGCTCTGGTGCATGACCATTACTATGGCACGTTGAAGGCACCTGTGGAACAAGGTCTCCAAGCCGGCAATCACTATCTTTTAGAAATTGATGTACAGGGTGGACAGAATGTCAAAAAGCAAAAGCCCAATGATACAATGCTGATTTTCATTGCTCCACCTAGCATTGATGCACTACGCCAACGGCTGATCGCCCGCAATCGTGACTCAACAGAAGTGATTGAAAAACGCATTCGAAATGCAACCCGAGAATTAGAACAATCCAACTCGTATGACTATATTGTTGTCAACATAAACTTAGATCAAACCGTTGTTGAAGTATGCTCTATTGTCAAAAAAGCTTTGCATTATCCTGGACCAATTTCTGCAAAAGACACGCTTTTGAAACGACTTCTGCAAAGGATCATTCTATGTATAAAATCAGTCTTGAAGAGGTTGCTGAAAAAATAGGCGGTCCATTTCGCCTCACAGTGTTGATACAACGTAGGCTCAAAGAACTCAAAAAAGGGAAAAAGCCACTTGTGAAAAGCGATTCTCCCAATTTAATAGATGTCATTGCACAAGAGATTCTCGAACATAAGATACGACTTGATGGCGATAACCTTCAATATGAGGAAGATGCTGATTTAGACAAAATTTATCAACCACCCTTGGATGATGATGATCTATCCATTGGCAAAGGCGGGAATGATAGCAGTAGCTACACGTTGTCGTCCACCGATGATTAGTACATCAATTTTGAGATATGGACAACAAGCGTTTATTTAGTTTTTCTTTGGCCATCTCAGGGGCGATATTTTTCTTTGGTATAGCTCTCTTTCTAGCCCTTGCCAGCTATGTTCCTGGCGATGTTCTATATTATCCCAATCCACCAGCCAAGATTCAAAATTGGTGCGGAATTTATGGAGCACAACTCGCTTCTGTCCTATATCTTTGGCTAGGGTACATGGCATACGGAGTTCCAATATACACAATCATATTGGCGATTCTGCTATGGAGAAAGATCAATATCCAATGGTTGATGTGGTCGCTTTGGTGGTTTGGATACGCAATTTTATGGGGATGCAGCTTTTGCTGTTTTTGGGAAACCATGCCAATATCCTCCCCATATCTTGTGTCCCAAGGAGGCATCTTGGGATTATTCATCGCTTCGTATCTTCAGCGATTGAGTACCATCAGTCAGATTATTATTTTGGGTTTTACAGGCATCGGAATCTTGTTTTGGGCAATATCCCATATTTGGGAACATCGCATTCAAAATCACTCTGTTGTCAACTGACATAGCTCTACAAAAATTCGTTAGAATCCCTTCAAATCTTGATGATAACGTTTGTTGAGTGGATTCCACAACAGAGGCTCTCTCCAATCCGTTCTTGATGATAACGTTTGCTGAGGGAATTCCACAACAGAGGCTCTCCAATCCGTTAGAGAGCCCTTCAAATCTTGATGATAACGTTTGTTGAGTGGATGCCACAACAGAGGCTCTCTCCAATCCGTTATATTGAGAAAATCTATATGCGGGCGTAGATGCCCGCATTTTTTCAAGTCATAAGCCTATTTTTATTTTAAGAAGGTTGTTTGGAATGCCAAAACCTGTGATTTCCTTGATTCATTTAGGTTGTTGTAAAAATTTAGTTGATTCAGAAAAAATTTTAGGCCAACTTGCTTCTGCAGGCTACTTAGTCACTGATGACCCGCTCAGTAGCGACGTTGTTTTGGTCAATACCTGTGGATTTCTGGCAAGTGCACGTGAAGAAGCACGTCAAACTTTTTCCCAGGTACTCCGCTATAAAAAGCAGCGAAAAATTAAAGCCGTGGTTGCCCTGGGATGTATGGTACAATTGTATGCAGATGAATTGCAAAAAGAATTTCCAGCTTTAGACGGCTGCATTGGTTTTGGAAATTATGATCATGTTGCAGAACAATTGGATGCTATTTTAGCACATCAACAAAAGCAATTCAAAGAAACGTCTACTTTTGTGCCCAATGATGACCTACGACTTAGGGTAACCCACACGCATTTTGCATATCTGCGGATCACAGAAGGCTGTAGCAATTGGTGCCATTATTGTATGATCCCTAGGATTCGAGGCGAGATGCGCAGCAAGCCTCTGCCTCAACTCATCCATGAAGCAAAACTCTTGCTTCAAGATGGAGCGCGCGAATTGATTTTGATTGGGCAGGATACAGCCAGCTATGGCACTGACATAGCCGGAAATGGTGATCTCTATGATTTAGTAAATGCGATCAGCCAGGAGCCAGACCTGCGTTGGATCCGCATTATGTATGTACATCCAACTCATTTTCAAGACCGTTTCCTCAATTTATTTCAACTCCCTAAGGTTCTACCATACCTTGAAATGCCCATCCAACATATCCATCCTAAAATCCTGCAAGCAATGGGCCGAGGCCCTACAGATACCCTCATTCGTGAACGTATTCAAAAGCTGCGTCAAGCAATACCTCATTTAGTGCTTAGAACCACTGTCATGGTCGGATTTCCAGGTGAAACAGACGCAGAATTCCAAAGCTTATTGGAATTTATTCAAGAAACCAAATTTCAACGATTGGGCGCTTTTATGTACTCCAAGGAACCAGGAACCAAAGCAGCTCAATTACCCGATGATGTGCCGCCAGAAACCAAGCAAAAACGCTTTGATCAGATCATGGCAGCCCAACAAGAAATAGCATTTGCATGGGCAAAAACCATGATTGGCCGCAAGCTGGAAGTGGTGATCGAGCAACCTTTAGAAAAAAATGTATGGCAAAGCAGAAGCTATGGAGAGGCACCAGAGATTGATCCTATGATCTTGGTACATAAGAAAAAAGCTCAAATTGGAGCATTTATTCCCGTGGAAATTGTAGAAAATCAAGGTTATGATTTAATCGCGAGGCCCTTATGAACCTTCCAAATCAAATTACCACAGCAAGATTTTTGATTGCTTTGATTCTCTTTATTTTGCTGTCTTATCTGAATACCGCTAGCCTTTCTCCATCCCAATATTCTTGGATCATGGATATTTCCTTAGGATTATTTTTGATTGGCGCAATCACTGATTTTTTAGACGGATACATTGCTCGCAAATACAATATGGTCAGCACATTTGGCCGCATTGCAGACCCATTTGTGGATAAAATCATTGTGTGCGGAGCTTTTATTTTTTTGATTCCCTTAACCCCTTTGGTGAGCGCATGGATGGTGGTGATCATCATTGGTCGAGAAATGCTTGTGTCTGCATTACGCAGTTTTATGGAAGGCCAGCGCATTCCCTTTGGTGCCCAAAGCGCAGGCAAATTCAAGATGGTCTTGCAATGCGTTGCCATTAGCGTAGTTTTTCTATATCTAAGCCATTTCAAAACAATACCTTATTTAGGTTGGATTGTCTCAGGGATTTTATGGTTTACTGTTTTTGTCACCATAGGATCCGCATATTTCTACATTCGTAAAGCCGCACAAATCATTAAAACTTCTAATTTGGCATAAATCGGTACATAGCTTATGGCAATCCTGCATTTAGTTCCACGTATTTGCCTAGGCTTGAGCATAGCTCTTTTCAGTTGTTCTTGGCTTTTGGGCCAGGAACAACCTCCAGCCCAAGATGACACTGCAAAGCAAATTCAACAACTCCAGACACAAGTCCGTATGCTCACTCAAGAAGTGTTAGAGCTCAAGCAAGCCTTACAGATCCAACAACAAATCACTGAAAAGTTAGGGCAATCAACACCACAAAAAAAAGCCAGGCTTTATGATGATATTATATCAAGCCTCTTAGAACAAGCCCCTGAAAATCAATTGGCTACTTTTTACCGAGAGCTCATTCATTCCCACGTATGGTTGGGCGGATATATAGAAGCAGGTTGGGGGCATTGGGAAGACCTGGATTCTCAAGAAGTAGATGAGAGCGATGATCCAGAAAAAGCCTGGAAATTTACAAAATTCGGGCTTCGATTTCGATCCGCATGGAACGATGCAATCTCGATCCATGCAGATGTATACTTAAATCCAGATGAAGTGCAAATTAGCTATGCCTACCTGCTATGGGCATTGCATCCATTCATCAATGTAAAAACTGGTGTACTTCGCGTACCTTTTGGAAGATACAACACACTCTATGCCCCACCTAGCATGGCTTTAGCCCATGCCCCTAGCACTCATGAATATTTAATTCCTACCATTTGGAGTGAACCAGGTATTGCGTTATTTGGCCAATCTGCAAATTCACTGCTTTCCTATGAAATCATGTTCTCCAATGGACTGAGCCAGGGCGGATTTAGTGCTATGGAAGGAAACCGCGATGCTTTGCAAGAGTGGTACCAGGCCAACAACTCTGATCCGCAATGGTCAGGCCGATTGGGATTTGCCCCGCGTTTGGGCATAGATGTGCTGGCGCTATACACTGGCATTTCTGGCCTGATTGGGCAATACGATGACCATAGCACTCTTCAATACCATGCGCTAGGCTACGATCTC